>JAITMH010000089.1 GCA_031277445.1 Burkholderiales bacterium | reverse complement strand
CCCATGGACAATGAAAGCCCACCCCTTCAAGGGGCTGTCGCAAAAGCTCATGTTTCTCTCCTTCCCCCGCAAGCGGGGGAAGGCTGGGATGGGGGGAATCGTAGTCAAATCAGTCTATTGTGCGCAGACCAGCCCCCTCCCCAACCCTCCCCCGCAAGCGGGGGAGGGGGTTTTGCGACACCCTCTCCCCCTGCCCCTCTCCCGCAAGAGGGAGAGTGGAGTTCTGTTTGGCCCTGGCCGGGTTCGTTGTGTGCGCCCGACACCTTCTTTTATGACCTGGGCTATGCCGATAATGAGGAGACCCTTTTTCTGCGTTGGGCGAGAACGTGCGGCGCACGACGGTGGAGCGATGGTTTTGGAATGCTGGTCGAGCAGGCGGCAGAGAGTTTTCGGGTTTGGCACGGTTTTCTGCCCGAAACGGCCCCGGTTTTTGCATCGCTTCGGCCTGAAAAGTGACCGCTCACTCACGCCTGTTTTCCTGTTCTTCCCGCCCTTTCTTTTCGCCGACAGAGGCTTTTTCTAATGCCCACAGCATCACAAAGCTTTTTTGCCGTTCGTCCTTTTTTTCATCTAACACTGGACAACTTGTAGCGATCTGCGGCAAACTTCCATTTAATCGTTTTCATTAAGAGCCGTTTTCAGATGTGCTTTGTCCGGAAATTCTTTTTACGAAGCTGTATTTTCTCGCAATATTTTGCGCGCAGTTGCGCGAGGATCGCGCCATGATGAAGTTTTTACGGACGTCTTCTTTTGCCGCGCCGATCTTCGCTTAAAACGCCGATCGTTCCCCATACGGGTTTCCCGACATGACTGCTCCCAAGTCTTCTGTTGCATCTTCCGTTCCGCACATTCTGGTGTTGCACGGCCCCAATTTGAATTTGCTGGGCGCACGCGAGCCGGAGGTTTACGGCCATGACTCGCTTGCGGACATCAATGCGCGTCTGGACTGTCTGGCTCAGGCGACAGGCGCGTTGTGTTTGTCGTTTCAGAGCAACAGCGAAGGCGCGTTGATTGACTTTATCCACGCGGCACCGCAAAAAGGCATCGGGTTCATCGTGATCAATCCGGGGGGGTTGACGCACAGCAGTGTCGCGTTGCGCGACGCGCTGTCCGGTGTGGCGCTGCCTTTCATTGAAGTTCACTTGTCCAACATCCATGCTCGCGAACCGTTTCGCCACCGTTCCATGCTGGCTGACCAGGCTGTCGGGGTCATTGCCGGTCTTGGCGTGCGCGGTTACGAGTTCGCGGTGATGTGGGCGCTCGAATATTTACAAAAAAGGTCTTAACCATGGACTTACGCAAACTTAAAACCTTGATCGAGTTGGTTGAAACGTCCGGCATCGCCGAACTTGAAATTCAGGAGGGGGAAGAACGGGTGCGCATTACCCGCGCTTCCATGGCGGCACCAACCATGATGATGGCGCAGCCGCCACCCGTTCCCGCCGCTCCTGCGGCGGCTGTCGCCGGAGCGCCCGCCGCACCGGAAGCGCCGCCTGCGCTGAGCGGCCATACGATCACCAGTCCGATGGTCGGAACCTTTTACCGCGCATCGGCGCCGGGCGCCAAGCCGTTCGTCGATATCGGCAGCACCATCAAGGAAGGCGATGCGCTGTGTATTGTCGAAGCGATGAAACTGATGAACGAAATCGAGGCGGATCGCTCCGGTGTGGTCAAAGCCATTCTGGTTGAAAACGGGCATCCGGTTGAATTCGGTCAGCCGCTTTTCGTGATCGAATAAAAACACGTTCTTACCAACAAGCGAAGGATTGCTCGCGTGGCCGCTCGTAAACCCCCTCCCCTGTTTGACAAAGTTCTGATCGCCAATCGCGGTGAGATCGCGCTGCGAATTCAGCGGGCTTGCCGCGAAATGGGAATCAAAACCGTCGTCGTGCATTCGGAAGCCGACAGCGACGCCAAATACGTTCGGCTGGCCGACGAATCGGTGTGTATCGGCCCGCCATCGCCTGCGTTGAGTTACTTGAACATGCCGGCGATTATTGCTGCCGCCGAAGTCACCGATTCGCAAGCGATCCACCCCGGTTACGGCTTCCTGTCGGAAAACGCCGACTTCGCCGAAAAAGTGGAATCGTCCGGTTTCGTTTTCATTGGCCCCAGAGCAGAAACGATTCGGATGATGGGCGACAAGGTCAACGCCAAAGTGCTGATGATCAAAGCCGGAGTGCCTTGTGTGCCGGGTTCGGAAGGCGCGTTGCCGGATGACCCGAAGGAAATTCTGAAAATTGCGCGTCAGGTGGGCTACCCGGTCATTATCAAGGCTGCTGGTGGTGGTGGCGGTCGCGGTATGCGCGTCGTCAACACCGAAGCGGCGTTGGTGTCGGCGGTTACGCTGACACGCGCCGAAGCACAAAGCGCGTTCGGCAATTCGACGGTGTATATGGAGCGCTTTCTGGCCAACCCGCGACACATCGAAATTCAGGTTCTCGCCGACGCGCACAAGAACGCCGTCTGGTTGTCCGACCGCGATTGCTCCATGCAGCGCCGCCATCAGAAAATCATCGAAGAAGCGCCGGCCGTCGGTATTCCGCTGCGCACGCTCACCCGAATCGGCGACCGTTGCGCCGACGCCTGTCGCAAGATCGGCTACCTTGGCGCGGGCACGTTCGAGTTTCTCTATCAAGACGGTGAATTTTTCTTCATCGAAATGAACACGCGCATTCAAGTCGAACATCCGGTCACCGAGATGATTACCGGCATTGACATCGTTCAGGAACAAATCAAAATCGCCGCCGGTCAAAAAATGGCGTTGCGCCAACGTGACATCGTTCGCCGTGGTCACGCCATCGAATGCCGGATGCACGCGGAAGACCCGGAAACCTTCGCGCCGTCACCGGGACGCATCACCTCGTATCACACGCCGGGCGGGCCGGGCATTCGGGTCGATTCGCACGTCTATCACAACTATTTCGTGCCGCCGCACTACGATTCAATGATCGGCAAAATCATTTCCTACGGCGACACACGCGAACAGGCGATTGCCCGAATGCGTGTGGCGCTTTCCGAAACAGTGGTCGGTGGCATCAAAACCAATCTTGATTTGCATCTGGATTTGTTGAGCGATGAAAATTTCGTCCGCAGCAATTATTCGATCCATTACCTTGAAGAGCGAATGGCGCTTCGGAAAACGCTGAAGTGAACGCTCAGTGAACTACCACGCGCTGCGTTTCGAAACGGGCGCAGAACAGGCAGACGCCTGGTCTGACGCATTGCTCGACATCGGCGCGTTGTCGGTCGATTTGTCTGACCCCTGCGCCGGAACCGATCAGGAAACACCGCAATACGGCGAACCTGGTGCGCCCGACGGTTTGCTGTGGCCGGTCGTGCGGATCGACGCGCTGTTTTCGGGTGAGCCGG
Organism: Burkholderiales bacterium; assembly: GCA_031277445.1. GTDB lineage: Bacteria > Pseudomonadota > Gammaproteobacteria > Burkholderiales > Casimicrobiaceae > UBA931. Next base: position 703 of record JAITMH010000089.1, on the reverse strand, counting down.
AGAGCGCTACGTTAAACGTAGCGTTGCGCCGCATCGCCGCCACCTTGTCGTGCGCGTTGCCGCTGTTTGAAATCGTACCGGTCGCCGAACGTGACTGGGTGCGCGAAACACAAGCGCAATTCGGCCCGATTGCCGTGACCGAAGATTTCTGGATCGTTCCAACCTGGTCAACACCGCCTATTGCCGCCCGCTACATTCTGCGACTTGATCCCGGCCTTGCTTTCGGCACCGGTTCACATCCAACCACACAACTGTGCCTGAAATGGTTGCGGGAATACGCCTCTCCCCTAACTCTCTCCGCCTTGCCCCCGCCTTGCCCCCTTTCCAAAGGGGGTGCCGCCGAAGGCGGCGGGGGTTTGTCGGGGTGCCCGTCGCAGACGGGCGTGGGTTTGCCCTCCGGTTCCGTACTTGATTACGGCTGCGGTTCCGGTATTTTGTTGTTAGCGGCGCGGCTGTTCGGCGCGGGCGCACATGGCGCGGCATTCGGCACCGACATCGACCCGCAAGCATTGATCGCCAGCCGCGAAAACGCCGCAGCTAACAAGCTCGACGCTATCTTCGTCGCGCCCGACCAACTGCCCGAACGAACGTTCGACCTCGTGATCGCCAACATTCTCGCCAATCCGTTGAGAGCGCTGGCGCCGTTACTCGCCGGTCGCACCGCCATCGGTGGCCGTCTCATTCTTTCCGGTATTCTGGAAGA
>JAITMH010000029.1 GCA_031277445.1 Burkholderiales bacterium | reverse complement strand
CGGCGGGCGTTGCGTTGCCACACCGGGGTAATCACGCGCATGCCGATCACTTTTTTGACGGCATGCAGAAAGTAGATGCCGCCCGCGATTGGCCACCAACGATCCCCCGCTTTTTCGATGGGGTTGCAGCGGGCGAGCCAGTTGGCGCGTGCAAACGGCGGCGCGTAAACGTCGAATCCGCCGCCGATGATATCGAATCCGAGCAGCGCCAGCCAGTCTTTGATGCGATAGGCGCTCAGGAAGCGACCGTTCCAGGGCGGTTGCCGGTCTTTGTTGAAGCGCTGACACACGCCGAACAGTGAGTAGGGATTGATGCCGACAATCAGCAGATGGCCTTCCGGGCGCAACACGCGATGCGCTTCGCGCAGTAATTGATGTGAATCGTCGGTAAGTTCAAGGGCGTGCGGCATCGCGATCAGGTCGATCACGTCATCGGGCAGTGGCAAGGCGTGCGGATCGGCGCGAATGTTGGCGGGGGGATTGAAGTCGAGCGTCCAGCGGTGCGGAATGCGTGATTGCGCCAACAGCGGTTGTTGCGGCAATCCGATTTGCAGCGCGTAAAAACCGAAGAGGTCGGGAACGGTGCGATCAAACCAGGCTTGCTCGCGTGTCAACAAATAGTGTCCGAGCGGCGTTTGCCAGCCGTGCGGTTCTTCCGGTGGCGGTGGCGGGGCTGCGGTTGACAGTGTGGTTGACATGTCCGGCGGTAAGTCCGATGATGCGTTCATGGTGGTGATTATCCCTATCTGCGCTCTTGCCGACAACTTTATTTGGTTGATCCATGATGGCCGTCATGCTGTGGCGGTGGATGTCGGCGATGCCGATCCGCTTCTGGAGCGGCTGGATGCGCTGAATCTGACCTTGTCCGCTGTGTTATGCACACATCACCATGCCGATCATGTCAGCGGCAATGCGGCGCTGGCGAAGCGTTGTTCGGTGTCGGTCTATGGCCCGGAGAACGAGAAAATTCCGGCGCGAACCGTGTCGTTGCGCGGCGGCGAAATGCTGACGCTGCCCGGTCTGGAGATACCATGCCGCGTGTTGGCGGCGCCGGGGCATACGCTGGGGCATCTGGCGTATGCGATAGAGACGCCGGAGGGAACCGCGCTTTTTTGCGGTGATACGCTGTTTGCCGCCGGTTGCGGACGTGTTTTCGAGGGAACGGCGTCGATGATGTGGCAGTCGTTGTCGGCGCTGATGACATTACCGGAGACGACGCGCATTTATTGCGGACACGAATATACGTTGTCGAACTTGCGGTTTGCGTGCGCGGTCGAGCCGGACAATGCGGCGCTGATAGCGCGTGAAGTGGCAGTGCGGACGCTGCGCGATGCCGGTGAGCCGAGCGTGCCATCGACGCTGGCGGAAGAACGGGCGACCAATCCGTTTTTGCGTGTTGACGTTCCGGCGGTGCAGGCGGCGGCGCATGCTTATAGCGGGAAGCCGTGTGTAACAGCGTTGGAAACATTTACCGTTCTGCGCGCCTGGAAGGACGGCTTTCGTTGATTTCGCGTTGTCTGGAAATTTTTTCGGCGCATTGCAAGTATTGACGCATGGCGATAGAGCGCCTACTATCCGGGGAATATATTGAACCGCATAAACTTTCATACTTTGTTGGCTTCGCCTTGCCGTACTATTTGTACTGTCTGCGGCTCGCCGCCTCGTCTGAAAATTTATGCGATTCACCATATCTCGTCATTAGCCTGGCGGTGTGAATGAGTTGTCCTTTCAAAAGGAAGGACATTGTTTTCGGGAGTTGTTTTGCGTTACTTGCCTGCCATTTACCGTTGTTGTTTCGCTGCGCTGACTGTTGCCGTGCTTGCTTCATGCGCTTCTTTTCAAGACAAGGAATCTGCCGACGCTGCCCCAACGATTAAAGACACGCAGCAGATTGAAACGCCATCCAGAGAGATTTCAATAGAAGCGTCTGCTGGCGATGCCGTAGCGTCTTCCTCGTCGGCGTTGTCCGACGAACCCCTGGAACCGCCGGTGTTCACGCCGGAACAACAAGCCGAACTGGAACAGTTGCCGGTGCCGGAAACCGATTTGTGGGAAGTGATTGTGAGCGGGTACGGCATTTCCGATTTGAAAGGGCCGCTGGTTGATAAATGGGAACAGTGGTACAGCAGTCGCCCCGATTACGTCGCACGAATGATTGATCGCAGCCAATTGTATTTGTATCACATCGTTCACGAAGTTCAGGCACGCAACATGCCGATGGAGATCGCGCTGTTGCCAATGATTGAGAGCGCCTTCAACCCGAACGCGCTATCGACCGCCCACGCTTCCGGCATCTGGCAATTCATTCCGTCCACAGGAAAGCATTACGGGCTGAAACAAAACTGGTGGGTCGATGAGCGCCGCGACGTATTGTCGGCAACCGATTCGGCGCTCGATTATCTGCAAAAGTTGTACGGCGATTTCAACGATTGGCATCTGGCGCTGGCCGCTTACAACTGGGGCGAGGGCAGCGTCTCACGCGCACTGGCGAAAAATCGCGCCCAGGGCTTGCCGGGAACGTATGAATCATTAAAGATGCCGAAAGAAACGGCCAATTACATTCCGAAATTGCAAGCAATCAAAAACATCATTCGTGATCCTGAAAAATACAACATCGAATTGGCCGACATGCCCGATGCGCCGTACTTTACCGTGGTGAAGACCACGAGACGAATGGATGTTAAAAAAGCCGTGGCGCTTGCCGAAATGTCGAAAGAAGAATTTCTGGCGCTGAATCCGCAGCACAACCGACCGGTGATCGCAGGCGCTGACGAATTTACGCTCTTGTTGCCGATCGACAAAGCCGAACTGTTCGCGTCGAAACTGGAACTGGTGGATCAGCCGCTGGTGACCTGGCAAGCCTATCGTTTGCACAAGGACGAGACGCTTTCGCAAGTGGCGAACAAATTCAGTATGTCGCTCGAAGCCTTGCAAGCCGTCAATGGATTAGGCCGTCGCGCCCAAGCCCGTGAAGGCATGATGCTGCTGGTGCCGGCGGAACAACCGTCCTGGACAGCCGAAGCATCGCTCGCCAAAGCGGTATTCACTACCGTGCCGTCCGGGCGCATGTCGCACTACAAAGTCAAGCGCGGCGATACGCTGATACAAATCGCCCGCCGTTACGACACGACCGTGGAAGAATTGATGCGGCTCAACGGCTTGAAAAACGCCAAAAATTTACGCGCCGGAAAAAACATTCGCGTGTACAGCGATACCACGCGCACAGCGTCGTCGAAAACAGCGAACACACGCGCCGCAACAACCGCGCAGGGGACATATTACAAAGTGCAGAAAGGCGATACGCTCGGACAGATCGCTTCGCGTTATCGGGTCAACGTTCAAGACCTGATGCGCTGGAACAATTTGACGAACCCCAGAGCGTTGCGGGCAGGGCAGAATTTGCGGGTGTCCCGCGACGCGCCGGTTCAAGTTGCGACAAAGCGACCGACAGAAAAGCAAGCGGCGGCGCAAACAAAAGCGAGTAGCAGCGGGCAACACAACGCCGCTTATTACAAAGTCCAAAAAGGCGACACACTTTTTAATCTTGCGTTACGCTACAACGTCAGTGTTGATGATTTGATGCGTTGGAACGATTTGAAAAAGGCGACCGCACTACGTGCCGGACAAACGATCCGGGTTTCCGGAAGCGCCGACACCAATGTGGCCAAGTCTGACAAGCGTTAAACCTGAAAACCATGCCGGATACGGTTTCTGAAGAATCGCTGCTGCAATTTCC
>JAITMH010000153.1 GCA_031277445.1 Burkholderiales bacterium | reverse complement strand
CACCGTTGCCCCGCTCCCCATTTCGTTTTGCAGTTTCAGCGCACCGAGGAAATTGGCGCCGGATGAAATGCCCACCCCAAGACCATGGGACGCCAGCTTCTGCGCCATCAGGATCGCGTCACCGTCATCAATGCTCACGATGCCGTCCAGTTGCTTCAAGTCAAGTACCTCTGGAATGAACTCATCGGAAATCCCCTGAATCCGGTGCTTTCCGACCCGATACCCCGTTGATAAGGTTGGCGAATTTGCCGGTTCCAGCGGATGCACGCGCACAGCGGCCAGCTTTTCACGCAAATAGCGGCCAACGCCCATCACCGTACCGCCGGTGCCGACGCCCGCTACAAACGCATCGGGGCGCACGCCGCACGCCTGTAACTGCCCGAGCAGTTCCGGTCCGGTCGTCAAATAATGCGCTTCGCTGTTGTCATGATTGGAAAATTGGCACGGCAAAAAAGCCCCCGGCGTTTGCGCTACGAACTGCTCGCTTTTTTGAATGCTGCCGAGAAAACCGCCCTCCTCGCGGCTCACCAGCCGCACCTCGGCGCCAAAACTCTGTATCAAATCAATGCGTTCACGACTCATCCAATCCGGCATGAAAATCACCACCGGGCAACCCAACAAGCTGCCAAGCGCCGAAAAAGCAATGCCGGTGTTCCCGCTGGTCGCCTCGACAATCGGAGCGCCGGGTTGCAACCGTTCCTGCTCAATCGCCCGCCGCAAGATGTGGAACGCCATCCGATCCTTGACGCTTCCGGTCAGATTGTAATGTTCCGCCTTGGCATAAACCCTCCGCGGCTGCCCTTGATCCGTACAATCAATTTGCAAAAGCGGCGTGTTGCCGATTAAACCGACCAACTGCCGAAGTTTTTGTAATGCCTGCTGTTTCAATCGTCTGTTCTCCCGAAAAAACCACGCCCCGATCAGAGCGTTTTTGCTTCAAGTGCATACACTTCTCACCCTCCCCCGTTGTGGGAGAGGGTGCCCCGAAGGGGCGCGAGGGGGGGAAAGGTACCCACCATCCCTCTCCAGCAAAGGCAGTCCCCGCAGTTGATTGTCCCTGATTCGCTCGTCCGTCGCAACTGCTCGTGCGGATGATAAACTTATACCTTTCATCAATCTGAACGCCTCCTCTACCCATGAATACCCTGATCCGCACCGAAGATTTCGTCCAAAGCGTCGCCGACGCCCTGCAATACATCTCCTGCTACCACCCGATGGATTATATCGACGCTCTGGGCAAAGCTTACGAAACCGAGCCATCGCCCGCCGCCAGAGACGCCATCGCGCAAATTCTGACCAACTCGCGGATGTGCGCCGAAGGTCGTCGGCCTATCTGTCAGGACACCGGAATCGTGACCGCCTTCGTGAAAATCGGGATGGATGTGCGCTTCGAAGATTCTTCCCGATCAATTCTCGACATGGTGAACGAGGGCGTTGTTCGCGCCTATACCGACAAGGCCAATCCCCTGCGCTACTCCGTACTTGCCGATCCTGCTGGCGCCCGCAAAAACACACGCGACAACACACCTGCCATTGTTCATTTCGATCTCGTTCCCGGCAATGCCGTCGATGTCCAAATCGCGGCCAAAGGCGGCGGCTCCGAAGCAAAATCAAAATTTGCGATGCTCAATCCGTCCGATTCCATCGTTGACTGGGTGATGAAAATGTTGCCGACCATGGGCGCCGGCTGGTGTCCTCCCGGAATTCTCGGTATCGGCATCGGCGGTACTGCCGAAAAAGCGATGTTGCTGGCCAAAGAAGCGCTGATGGAACCGATCGACATCGCCGACCTGATCAAGCGCGGCGCAAAAAACCGCCTCGAAGAACTGCGCCTCGAAATCTACGAGAAAGTGAACGCGCTCGGTATCGGTGCGCAAGGCTTGGGCGGGCTGTCCACCGTACTCGATGTCAAGATACTTGATTACCCGACGCACGCCGCCAATCTGCCCGTCGCCATGATCCCGAATTGCGCCGCCTGCCGCCACCTCCATTTCACCCTTGACGGCAGCGGCCCCGCCGAATTAACGCCGCCTGACGTGTCACGCTGGCCGAAAGTTGCCTGGACACCATCGCCTGAAGCACGTCGCGTCAACCTCGACACACTGACCCAGGAAGAAGTCACTTCCTGGAAACCGGGCGAACGCTTGCTGCTGAACGGCAAAATGCTGACCGGCCGCGACGCCGCCCACAAACGAATCACCGACATGCTGGCACGCGGCGAAGCCCTGCCGGTGTCGTTCAAAAATCGCGTAATCTACTACGTCGGTCCTGTCGATCCCGTCGGTGATGAAGCCGTCGGCCCTGCCGGTCCCACAACCGCAACACGAATGGACAAATTCACCGAGACCGTTCTGGCGCAAACCGGACTGATCGCCATGGTCGGCAAAGGCGAGCGCGGCCCCATCGCCATCGAAGCGATCAAAAAACACAAAGCCGCTTATTTAATCGCTGTCGGCGGCGCGGCCTACCTCGTTGCAAAAGCCATCAAACACGCGAAAGTTGTCGCGTTTGAAGACCTGGGAATGGAAGCGATTTACGAATTCGAATTGAAAGACATGCCCGTCACCGTCGCCGTGGACAGCAGCGGCCAATCAGTGCACCAAACCGGCCCCACCGAATGGCAGAAGAAAATCGGGAAGATAAAAACGGATTAACCGCAAAGAACGCATAGAGTACAAAGAAAAGGCGTTCACGCGGAGGCGCGAAGAAAAGCGGAGCGCGGGCGTCTCGCCCGCATCTCGCGTCATTGCGAGGAGCGTAAGCGACGAAGCAATCCAGAAAATAATTTCACGCGAAGCCGCGAAGAACGAAAACGCCCTAGAACCAGGACAGATATCTTGTACAATATATCTGTACAAAACAGGAGGCCACCATGACCATCGAAACCACTTACAGCCAGGCGCGTGAACAGTTCAAAACCCTGATGGATCGCGCCGTCGATGACCGCGAGGTGGTTGTGGTGCGCCGTCGTTCGGGTGATGCCGTGGCAATCATCGCGGCGGACGAGCTGGAGGGGCTGATGGAAACCGCGCACCTCTTGCGTTCGACGAAAAATGCCGAGCGCCTGCTCAATGCCTTGAACCGGGCACGCACCCGTGACCTGAAACCGATGGACACCGCCAAGCTGAAAAAGGATATTGGCTTTGATGCGTGAAGCTGTTCGGCTTGCGGTCTTTCACCCGGAGTTTCTCGAAGACCTCCGCCACTGGGTCGAGACGGATCGCCGCACAGCCGGACGCTTGCTTGACCTCGTCGAGGCCGCGCTACGCGACCCCTTCAAAGGTATCGGCAAGCCCGAACCCCTGAAATACTTGGGAGTGGGCGTTTGGTCGCGGCGTATCACCCAGGAGCACCGTTGCGTTTATCTTGTCAAAGCTGACCGGGTGGAATTCCTTCAAGGGCGTTACCACTACTGACTTCATAGCCCGGATAAGCGAAGCGCCGCTAATTTCCTCCCTCCCTTTCAAGGGGTGAGGATAGAGAAAGCTACGCCTATAGCAACGGCAAACTGCAAAGCCTCAAGCTTTTTCACCCCTGTTTCATGGCTGCTCGCGCTGCATCGGTCAAAAATCCGCTGCGGGTCGCTCCGTGGGCGCGCACATAGTCGTCGATACGCGCCAGCAGGCGACGCGGTACAGTGATATTGATTTTTTCCGCCCGTCCATCGAAACGCGAAACGTTCACATCCACCGCCGCCCACACGCCATCAGCGTAGTCAGGATTGGGCAGGTGATCGGAGACAGGACGCGGCGTCGGCACGCTGGCGCCATCTTCGGTCAAGCCTTCCAAGTGTAGTTCGATGGCTTCGAGCGCACAATCCAGCGCCTGATCAAATGTGTCGCCCGCCGAAAAGCAGCCGGGCAGATCGGGAACAGTGACGCCGTAGCGAACGCCGTCATCGGTATGCAAAACAACGGGAAAACGCATGGTGCATTACCTCCATCCCGCCTGCTTTTCGATGTTGCGCAGCGTACCGGCGGGGATGTCGCTGTCGGGGTGCTTGACCGTCACCAAGTTGGGCTTGTTTGAATGCTTGAACTGGTGATGCGAGCCTTTGACCCGCGCCAGTCGCCAGCCCTCTGCTTCCAATCGCTTGATGATTTGCCTGCTGTTCATGGTGGTTATTGTACCCACCGACATTCTATTGTCAACCTGCATCACTTTATCTGGTACAACGCAAATGGTGAGCCAGGTGGTCGAACGTCTGGTCGAACTTGGAAAACTTGGAAGTCAGAAACAGCGCACAAGTTAGTAAATCGTCGCCCCTGAACAATTCAGTTTTTCGTTATTGACGCCATGCAAACGCCTTGGGAGCAACATTGCGATAGAAAAAGAGAACAAACATCAGGGCGTCAAAAAGCCTCAGCTTTCTGAGGATCATCCGCAGATTGTGCCCGGCACCGCACAGCACCGCATGGATCGCATCACCGAGTGCGCCTTTGAGCCAGTTGCGACCGAGCTTGCCGTCTGGCTTCATGTGACCAATGGCCGGTTCAATCGCACTGCGTCTGCGGATAATTGCACGCAAACCTCGCGTGATTCCTTTGCGTTGCCCCGAGCCAGCGTAGCCCGGATAAGCGAAGCACCGTCCGGGAACCTTCTCTGGCGCGAAGCGCCGCTAACCTTGCCCTTTTCAACTAACGAATACCATTCCTTCAATTCTTGAAGCTTTGCGATCAAAGGTCGCCGTGTGGCTGCATCCCGCATGATGGCCACTACGCTCAATCAGGCAATCAGAAAAATCGACGT
>JAITMH010000110.1 GCA_031277445.1 Burkholderiales bacterium | reverse complement strand
CCGGCACCAGCCAGCGCGGATAAATCAAAAGATCGACAGGTTGTTGCATGGTTCGCGTCAATGAGAGGGTTAATCGGGTAAAGTGTTTTCTGGTGCTTTATAATGACCGTCTATTCTTCCATAATACGCCGATCATGTCTGCCGTCGCCGCTTTTTCCACCTCTCCTGCTTGCCCAATGTGCTCTATCGTCATCCCCGCCCATTGCGAGGCGAAAGGGTTGCGGCATGCGATTGATACGGTCGCCGACATCCTGACGCGCCATGGTGTTTCATTTGAACTGGTGTTGATTGACGACGGTTCCACCGACGGCAGTTGGGAAGTCATTACGCAAGCCTGCAATGACTATCCTTTCATCCGTGCTGCGCGACTGACCCGCCGCTTCGGCAAGGAGGCTGCGATGCGCGCCGGCTTGCAAATGGCTCGGGGACGTGCGGTGATCGTGATGGACGCCGATCTGCAACACCCACCTTCGCTACTCCCGGAAATGCTGCGCCTCTGGGAAACGGGAGACTTCGATGTCGTGGAAGGCATCAAGCAACCGCAAGGCACAAACATCCTGCGCCGCCTCTTTTTCACGCTCAATTCAAAACTGACCGGCGTCGATTTGCGCGAAGCTTCCGATTTCAAACTGCTGAACCGCCGAGTTGTTGATGCTTATCTGGCGCTGCCGGAACGCAACCTTTTCTTTCGCGGCATGATCGCCTGGTCGGGCTACAAAACGGCAACCCTGCCCTTCACGCCGGACGAGCGCCAACACGGAGAAACGCAATGGTCTTTCCGCCGTTTGACCCGGCTCGCGCTCACTTCGATCACTTCTTTCAGTTCAATTCCGCTGCACCTGATCACATCGCTGGGTATTGTTTTCACCATCGCTGCGCTGCTGCTGGGCGCTCAAACCCTGTACAACAAACTGAGCGGAAACGCCATCGACGGATTTACCACGGTGATTTTGCTGTTGCTGATTACCGGTAGCGTGATCATGCTGGCGCTGGGCGTGATCGGCGAATACCTCGCCCGTATTTACGAGGAAGTCAAAAGACGGCCACTGTTTTTCGTGCAGGAAACGTTGCCGAAAGATCAGGAATCAGAACTCCGTCATTCCCGCGAAAGCGGGAATCCAGAAAAGATTTAATCGCAAAAAACGCAAAGAATAACTCACGCGGAGTTGCGGAGAACGCGGAGCGAAAAGAGAAGACGTTCTTGATTCTGCGACTTCGCACAGAATGGTAACGCCACTCCGCATTGTCCGCGTAATCTGTTTTTTCTTTGCAATCTTTGCGGTTAATTTTTGATTTTTATTCCACCGACCGGCTCTGATACCTGACCTCTGATACCTGATTCCTGCCCCCTGACCCCCATCGCCTGAAACAACGCCACGGTGCCCGCATAACGATCCGCTATCGACTGAACCCGCGCCAGCAACGCTTCCAGATAACGCCGCTCGGCATCAAGCACCATCCATTGATCGACACCGCCTAATTGGTAACGCGCATCCATCAGCCGGTACGTCGCCAGCGTTTCATCAGCCGCCGCGCTACGCGCTTTCAAAGTCAGCGCATCGGTTTCCAGCGCCCGTAACGCATCAGCGACATTCTGAAATCCCTGCAACACGGTTTGTCTGTAACCGGCGGCTGCCGCATCAAACGCCGCCTCAGCAGCGCGTTTTTGCGCCTGCAATTCCCCGCCACGAAACAGCGGTTGCGTCACTCCCACCCCCAGATTCCAGAGGTTGAAGCCCTCTGCAAACAATTTTTCTCCACTCAACGCCGCAGAGCCGAAGCCGCCGCTTAACGTAAGGCGCGGATACAGGTTTGCCGTTGCGACACCAACGTTGGCGCTTGCCTGATGCAGCATCGCTTCGGCAGCGCGAATATCGGGACGTTGGCGCACCCATTCGGAAGGAACCGTCAATGGTAATGGTTCCGGCAGTTGTAAATCAACAAGGCGAAACTGCGGCAACGTCGCCTCGCCCGCTGTCTGCCCAAAATACAAGGCCAGTTGGTGGCGCAGGCTATACAGCAACTGATGCAACGGCGGCAAACGCGACTGATGATCGGCCAACACGCTTTTCAATTGTTGCAGGTCGGCATCGGACACACCGCCCAATGCACGTCGGGCTTCGAGAATCGTCAGTTGTTTTTGCAGCACTTCAATCATCGTATTCAAGATGCTGATCTGTTCGCGCAACGATGCTTCGCGTACAACGGCTGCGGCGATATTGGCCGCCAGCGTCAGCCGTGCCGCTTCCAGTTGCCATGACTTGATTTCCGTCGCCGCCTGTAACCCTTCCAACGCCCGCGCATGAGCGCCGAACCAATCGAAGGTGTAAGAAACATTGACCGATGTGTTGTAAAGCGTAAACGGCGGCGGACTGGGCATCGTCGGCATCCCCATCGTGACGAGATCGACTTGCTGTCGCGTAGCCGATGCGCCGACATCGACAGAAGGATAGCGAGACGCGCCGGCACGCGCCAGATATTCTTCCTGCGCCTGCCGGAGACGCGCTTCGGCTTCCGCCAGCGTCGGATTATTCGCCAGCGCCTGTTCGATCAATTGATCAAGCGCCGCATTTTGAAAAAGCGCCCACCAGGGATTGCCGTGCAACACGGCTTCCGTTTCGCCGATGAGGAAACGCTGCGCTGCGCCACCGTGAGCAAGCGTCGGAGCGTCTGCGGTTTGCTCCGGCATCGGTGTTTCCGTATAGCGCGTTGCCGTCGGCGCTTCCGGAGATTTGAAATCGGGGCTGACCGCGCAGCCGCAAAGCAACGCAGCGGCGCAAACAAAAAGGGAGCGTTTGAAATATGTGTTAGTTATGCGACTGAATATCTCACACGAAAACACGAAGGCGCAAAGAGAAACAAACCCCCGTCCGCCTTCGGCGTCCACCCCCTTTGAAAAGGGGGCTTTTTCTTCGCGCCTTCGCGTCTTCGCGTGAGAACTTTCTGGATGGCTTCGCTTTGCCGTCCAGTTGAAAATTAAAAGCGCCTCAAAAAACCCGTGCTTCCATTTCCATTGAAGTTTTCGCAACATAAACGTTTTTCCTCAATCCAGCGTGCGCCGATAAAACTTCAGCGCGATGCCCATCAAGATCATTGTGAACAGCATCAACGGCCACAAATTAGGCCACAAATCCAGCCAGTCGTTGCCTTTCAACATGATGCCGCGCACCAACCGGTTAAAATACGTCATCGGCAGCGCATGAGCAATAACCTGCGCCCAATACGGCATGCCGTAAAACGGAAACACGAAACCCGACATCAACACATTGGGCAGAAAGAAAAAGAAAGTCATTTGCACGCCCTGCAACTGGTTACGCGCCAATGAAGAAATGGTGATTCCAACCGTCAACGCTGCCGCAATATAAACCAGAAGCACCGCATAAAGTTCGACAACGCTGCCGACAAACGGCACATTGAAAAGTGTAATCGCCGCCACCAAAATAATGGTCGCCTGTATCAGCCCGATAAAAATATACGGTACGATCTTTCCGGTTAACACTTCCAGCGGTCGCACCGGTGTTGCCAGCAGATTTTCCATCGTGCCCCGCTCACGTTCGCGGGTCATCGCCAGCCCGGTCATCATCACCATCGTCATCGTTAAAATGATTCCCATCAATCCGGGAACGATGTTGTATTGCGTGATCCCTTCCGGATTGTAGCGACGGTGTACTTGCACATCGAACAGCGGCGCCGACCCGCTCAATCTTGTCAACGCCCCACCGAGATCCTTCCAGGCCACGCTTTCAGCCAGCCGGGTCACTGCGCCAATCGCGTTGCTCGCTGCCGCCGGGTCGGTGGCGTCAGCAACAATCAACACCACCGGTCGTTCACCCCGCACCAGCCGTCGGGAAAAATCGCTTGGAATGTTGACGACAAACTGCGCATCACCACGCGCCAACGCCGCCTCGCCTTCCGCTTCATTGCGCAACTCGCCAACAAAATCGAAGTACGCCGTGTTGTGCATCGCCATGATGAAACTGCGCGAGAATTCGCTGCGGTCGGCATCAATCAACATGGTTTTCAAATGCTTCGGATCCATATTGATCGCGTAACCGAACAAAATCAGCATCATCACCGGCATACCGACAATCATCGCAAAAGTCACACGATCACGTTTCAGTTGCAGGAATTCCTTGAGAACAACCCCCCAACAACGCGCAGCGGAAAAGGCGAATAACGACGGGCGGCGGTTCATTGCTTCTTCCCCTGCGCTGTTCGCATCAAATGAATGAACACATCTTCAAGACTGGTTTCCGTTCGCGCCATTTCGTGCGGCAGTTCTGCGAGTGTTTCCCGCAATGTTTTTTCAAGCACGACCGGATCGCGTCCCGTCACATGCAGCGCGTTCCCGAACGCTGCCGTTTGCAAAACACCCGCTTTGTTCGCAAGCACGTCCGACAACTGCGTCAGGCTTTCGTCAGTCATCTTTCCTTTGATCGCCCATGTGAACAAATGCTGCGCTTCGACAATTTCCTGCGCCGTGCCCTGCGCCAGCAAGGCGCCGTGCGAAATATAAGCAAGCTTGTGGCAGCGCTCCGCCTCATCCATGTAATGCGTGCTGACCAGAACTGAAATACCCTGCGCCGCCAGCCGGTGCAATTCCTCCCAGAAATCGCGCCGCGCTGCCGGATCGACGCCCGCCGTCGGTTCATCGAGAAGCAACAAAGTCGGTTGATGCAACATGCACGCCGCCAACGCCAGACGCTGCTTCCAACCGCCGGACAATGTGCCCGCCAACTGATTCGCCCGTTCCTTCAAGCCGAGATTTGTCAACGCACTTTCTACGGACGTTTTCCGATCCGGCATTTGATAAACACGCGCCACGAAATCGAGATTTTCGCGGATGGACAAATCTTCCCAGAACGAAAACCGTTGCGTCATGTAGCCGACGCTGCGCTTGATCGCGTCGCTCTCGGAAATGATGTCGTAGCCAAGGCAAGTGCCGCTGCCCGAATCCGGCGTCAGCAAACCACACATCAAACGGATCGACGTCGTTTTGCCGCTGCCGTTCGGCCCAAGAAAACCAAAAATCTCGCCGGGACGAACTTGCAACGACAAATTGTTAACCACGTGTTTTTTGCCGAAATACTTGTTCAGCCCTCGCACGTCGATGGCGAATTCGGAACGGCGAACGCGGCTTTCCGAAAGCGTGACCATACTCTTATGTTTACAACAAACTCACCGACACCGGCTGGCCGGGATGCAGCAAACGCGCATCGTCCGGTTCAGGATGCGCCTCAATCATGAAAACCAGTTTGGCGCGGCTTTCGTTGCTGAAAATCACCGGCGGCGTGTATTCAACCCGATCCGAAATATAAGTGATCGTCGCATCCACCGGCGCAGCACAACCATCGCAGACAAGACGCACGGCTTGCCCTCTTTCCAACGCGCCGACTTTTGTTTCCGGAACAAAAAAACGTATCTTGATGTTTTGCGGCGGCAACAATTTCACTACCGGCGCTCCCGCTGCGACCCATTCGCCTTCACGGTACAGCGTGTCCACCACGTCGCCGCTTTTCAATGCGGACACTGTTTTTTGCCGAAGCGCCCAATCCGCTTGCTCAAGCGCCGCCTGCATGGCCGCCACCTGCGCCTCCTGCGCCTTGATTTGCTGTGCGCGGTTGGGAAGACGCGCTACCTCAATCTGGTGGCTCAATTCCCGCACCCGCGCCGCCGCCGCCTCGAAGCGAGAGCGACTGTCGTCGCGCTGCGCTTCGGCAATACCGCCAATCGCCCACTGTTTTTCGTCGCGCTCCGCCTGAATCGCCGCCTGTTTTGCCTGCGCCTGCGCTTGCGCCAACTGCGCTTCGATCACCTGCACTTCCGGCAACCGCCGACCGGTTTTAATATCGGACAACTGCGCCTGCGCGGTGGCCAGTTGCGCCTGCGCCTGCTGCAACGCGGCGTTTTCCTTTTCCGATTCCAGCGCGAAAAGCGGCGCACCATCCTCCACGGTCATCCCGCGCCGCACCGCCAGCAGATCGAGTCGCCCTCCCAGCGGCGACGCAATATAGATGTATTCGCCTTCCACATAACCCTGGTAGGTTTCCGCCGTTTTCTCAGCGCACGCGCTCAACAGCGCCCCGGAAAAAAGGATCACCGCGACTTGCAACCAACGAACACAGGACATTGCGACTCCTTGGCTTGGTAACTTGCTCGTATGATTCATTATACGCCAGAGGAAATTCTCTGGAACAGCCCCCCAAGTAACCTATGCGTTCCATGCGGTAAAAAGAGCAGGGCGGGTTTGAAACCCGCCCCTACACTCTGCGCTCTCCGCACCTCCGCGTGAGATAAGCTTTTCTGACCTCTGATCCCTGTCACCCGTACCGCTTCTCAAAATCCCGCATGAACGCAAGCAGCGCGTCAACGCCCGCCATCGGCATCGCGTTGTAAATCGAAGCGCGGATACCGCCGGCGACTTTGTGTCCCTTGAGATTGATCAAACCGCACTCTCTGGCTTCCGCTGCGAACGTGTCGTCAAGTTTTTCGTTCGGAAGATAGAACGTCACATTCATCCGCGAGCGGTCGGCGACACGGACTTTGTTCTTATAAAAGCCGGTGCGGTCGATCTCGGTATAAAGTTTCTGCGCTTTTGCGATGTTGCGTTTTTCGACTTCGGCAACGCCGCCCAGCGCCAACAAGCGCTCAAACACCAGACCGGCAATGTAGATCGGGAACGTCGGCGGCGGGGTGAATGCCCATTCGTGTTGCACTTGCACCGTGTAGTCGAAAACCGTCGGACATTCGCGTCTGGCTTTCCCCAACAGGTCTTCACGAACGATGATCACCGTCACGCCCGACGGACCGATATTTTTTTGTGCGCCGGCATAGACCAAAGCGAAGCGGTTCATGTCGAAAGGACGCGACAAAATATTCGACGACATGTCGGCAACCAGCGGCACATCACCGGTATCCGGAGTGAAGGCGTACTCGACGCCGCCAATCGTTTCGTTGGAACAAATATGAACGTAGGCCGGGTCTTTTGAAAGCTGCCATTCGCTTTGCGCCGGTACGTGCGTGAACCCCGAGCTTTCGCCAGAGGCTGCGATGTGCACGTCGCAATACTTTTTGGCTTCTTCGAGCGATTTCGTTGACCAGTGGCCGGTGTTGACGTAATCGGCGGTGGTGCGGTCACCAAGCAGGTTGAGCGGAATGAAAGCGTTTTGCCCCATCGCTCCGCCCTGCAAAAAGAGGATTTTGTAATGTTCGGGAATTCCGATCAGTTGGCGCAAATCGCGCTCCGCTTTGGCCGCAATCCCAAGAAACTCCTCGCCGCGGTGACTCATTTCCATCACGGAAAGACCCTTGCCTTGCCAGTCCAGCAAATCCGTCTGCACTCGACTCAATACTTCTTCCGGCAAAGTTGCCGGGCCAGGACAGAAATTCCACGCTCGCGCCATTATGCTCTCACTAAAAGTTACAAAATTAAATAATCTACCACAACATCAACGTTTTTCCACAACGATAAGAACAAAACGCCCCGGTAATTAAGCGCCGAGGCGTTTAAGTCCGCTTTTCAGCGTTTTTCTCACCATTTCATTACTGCCAACAGGGTCATTCTTCCAGCAAATCGTCGTCGTCCTGCTCCTCGACAGGTTCCAGACCGGCGAGTTTTTCGCCTTCGCCAAGATTGATCAGCGTCACCCCCTGGGTCGAGCGCCCCATTTCGCGGATCGACGCCACTTTGGTGCGGATCAGCACACCGCCGGTCGAAATCAGCATCACTTCGTCCCCCTCGCGCACCAGTGCGGCGGTCACCACCTGACCGTTGCGCTCGGATTGCTGGATGGCGATCATTCCTTTGGTTCCGCGACCGTGCCGCGTGTGTTCGATGATCGGCGTCCGTTTGCCGTAGCCGTTCTCGGTCGCCGTGAGTACCGCCTGCGTTTCGTCTTCCGCCACCAAAAGCGCAATGATGTTCTGCCCTTTGTCGAGTTGCATGCCGCGCACACCCTGCGCTGTCCGCCCCATCGGACGAACATCGTTTTCATCAAAACGCACCGCCTTGCCACCGGAGCTGAACAGCATCACATCGTGCTTGCCGTCGGTCAGCGCCGCGCCGATCAAATAATCACCGTCGGCCAGATCGACCGCGATGATGCCGGAAGGACGCGGCCTCGAAAAATCGGAAAGCCGGGTCTTTTTGACCGTGCCCTTGGCCGTCGCCATGAACACATAACGGTCTTCGGAGAACTCCGGCACCGGCAAAACTGCCGTGATTTTTTCACGATCCGCAAGCGGCACCAGATTGACAATCGGCTTGCCGCGTGACGAACGCCCACCCTGCGGCACGTTATAAACCTTCAACCAATACACCCGCCCACGGTTCGAGAAGCACAAGATGTAATGGTGCGTGTTGGCGATAAACATCCGTTCGATAAAATCGTTTTCTTTGGTCGCTGTCGCCTGTTTGCCGCGCCCCCCGCGTCTTTGCGAGCGGTACTCGGCGACAGGCTGAGACTTCATATAACCGCTGTGCGACAAAGTCACCACCATGTCTTCCGGTGCAATCAAATCCTCAATGGAAATATCTTCGCCCTGCGCCACGATTTCCGAGCGGCGTTTGTCGCCGAATTGATCACGGATGGTCGTCAACTCATCTTCAACGATTTGCGCCACCCGTGCGGGCATCGCCAGCACATTGAGCAAATCGGCAATCGTTGCCATGATTTCGCGGTACTCGCCGGTGATTTTGTCCTGTTCGAGGCCGGTCAAGCGCTGCAAGCGCAACTCAAGAATCGCCTGCGCCTGTTCCTCAGACAGTTGATAGCCGCCCCGTTCCTGCCAGCCAAATTCCGGCGCCAGATTTTCGGGACGCGCTGCGTCGGCCTGCGCCCGCTTCAGCATTTCCTCGACGACCGGCGAGCGCCAGGTTTTCGCCATCAGCGCCGCCTTGGCTTCCGGCGGCGTCGGCGACGCCTTGATCAACGCGATGATTTCATCGACGTTGGACAACGCGACCGCCAATCCTTCCAGAATGTGGCCGCGTTCACGCGCCTTGCGCAGTTCAAAACGGGTTCGCCGGACGATAACTTCACGGCGGTGCAACAGAAAATGTTCGAGGAATTGCTTGAGATTCAACAAACGCGGCTGATCGTTGACCAACGCCACCATGTTCATCCCGAAGCTGTCCTGCAACTGCGTCAACTTGTACAAATTGTTGAGGACGATTTCGGCAACTTCGCCGCGCTTCAATTCGATGACCACGCGCATGCCGGACTTGTCCGACTCGTCGCGCAATTCCGAAATGCCTTCCAGCTTCTTTTCACGAACCAGTTCGCCGATTCGCGTCAGCAAATTGGTCTTGTTGACCTGGTAAGGAATCTCATCGACGATGATCGCCTGTCGATTGCCCTTCTCCAAGTCTTCGATGTGCGTCCGCGCCCGGATCACCACCCGACCACGACCGGTGCGGTATCCCTCCTTGACGCCCTCCAACCCATAAATAAAACCGGCGGTCGGAAAATCCGGCGCCGGAATATGGGTCATCAACTCGTCAATGGTGATGTCCGGATTTTTAAGCACCGTGAGACAACCGTTAATCACCTCTTTCAGATTGTGCGGCGGAATGTTCGTCGCCATCCCGACCGCGATCCCGGAAGAACCGTTGACCAGCAAATTGGGCATCCGCGCCGGCAACACCGACGGCTCCAGTTCCTTGCCGTCGTAATTGGGCACAAAATCAACGGTCTCTTTTTCGATGTCCGCCGTCAATTCGTTGGTGATTTTCTGCAACCGGCACTCGGTATAGCGCATCGCCGCCGCGCTGTCGCCGTCAATCGAACCGAAATTACCCTGCCCGTCAATCAGCGGGTAACGCAGGCTGAAATTCTGCGCCATCCGCACCAGCGTATCGTAAATCGCCGAATCGCCATGCGGGTGAAACTTACCCATCACCTCACCGACGACACGGGCGCATTTCACATAGGGACGGTTAAAGACATTGTTGGTCTCGTGCATCCCGAACAACACCCGCCGATGCACCGGCTTCAACCCATCCCGGACATCCGGCAACGCCCGCCCGACAATCACGCTCATGGCGTAATCGAGGTACGAGTGCCGCATCTCGGCCTCAAGACTGACCGGTAACGTTTCTTTGGCGAACAAATCCATCATCAAAAAAGCCTTTCAGGAGCGGAAACCCCCACCCGCGCACGCCCTTCCGGCGCTTAAATGTCAAAAACCACCCGCCGATGCCAGGACGGAATGGTTTCAAAGGGTGATATTTTACACCATAGACGGTAGTGTTGCGTGGATGTTACGCCCACATCTTGTTCTCGCAAGTCGGCAGACTCTGATTGCCGTCCTGGCAAGAGGTTATGGTATAGTGAACAGAGTATCTTCTTGAGACTGCGCTTCGCTTTGGGGGTTTTTAAGCGTTAGAATCTACTGATCTTGCTGTGATCGGAAGTTTTGAAATTTGAAACTTGTTCTTCTTTACTTTAACTTTTACCTAAAAGGGATAACTCAATGAAACTTCGTGCATGCATTATGGCTTTGGTATTTGCCGGCGCCGCACTGGCATCTGCTGTGTCGATGGCGCAGGCCGATCCGAAAAGCAGTGGTTATGTCATGTTTGGGCATGGCAGCTCTGAGGCCAATGTCTGGCGCAGTGCCCACTATGGCGGCAACCCCGGCATCAATGACACCTTGTGCTGGCGCACCGGTTACTGGACGCCGGCCATGGCTGTCGCCGGTTGCGATCCCGACCTGGTGAAGACAGAAACGCCAGCTCCGGCAGCGACACCGGGCGCTGCCCCGGCTCCGGGTGCTGCTCCGGCACCAGGCGCTGCTCCGGCTGCGGTGCGCAAAATCTCGCTGTCGTCGAGAGTGCTGTTCGATTTCGATAAAGACGTGCTGAAGCCGGAAGGCCGAACCATGATCGACCGCGAAATCGTCGCCAAGTTGCAGGAATTCTCGAAAATCGAGCTGCTGCTAATCACCGGCCACACCGACCGGATCGGCTCCGACGCTTACAACCAGAGACTTTCCGAGCGCCGTGCTGAAACCGTCCGCGCCTACCT
>JAITMH010000035.1 GCA_031277445.1 Burkholderiales bacterium | reverse complement strand
GCTGGCGCAATCATGTGTTCGACAACTTCGACAGCATCGTGCTGGATGATTCGCAGGTTCGTCAGTTGCGCGGTTTCTATTTTTTGCAGAAGGCTGCCGACGCCGGGGGTGTGAACTTCGAGCGCGATGAAGTTGTGTTCGGGATGTGCGGCGGCGATGCGGGCGGTAGTCTCGCCCATGCCGGAACCGATTTCGAGAATGGTTGGCGCATGGCGATTGAGCGCGACATCGAAGTCCAGCAAGGCATTGCGGAAAGGCAGGCAGAATTGCGGGGCGAGGGTTTCGATGGCGTGTTGCTGCGCGGGCGTTATTCGGCCCTGGCGAAGGACGTAGCTGCGGATGGGACGATCAGGCATCAAGTGTCAATTTTGTAGGGTGGGCAAAGCGAAGCGTGCCCACCGCAAACAACGTGGAAAAAGGGATTAATGGTTGCGGTGGGCACGCTTTGCTTTGCCCACCCTACCACTTATTCGCCCCACGCCTGACACGAACACACCAGATTCCGATCTCCGTAAACGTTGTCGATTCGCGCCACCGGCGGCCAGTATTTGTTCGCTTTCAACGAAGCCAATGGGTACGCGGCTTGTTGACGCGAATAAGCATGCGGCCATTGGTCGGCGCAAACCATTGCGGCGGTGTGTGGCGCATTTTTCAGCGGGTTGTCGCGTTTGTCCATCGCGCCATTTTCTATTGCACGTATTTCTTCGCGGATGGCGATCATCGCCGCGATGAAACGGTCGAGTTCGGCTTTCGATTCGCTTTCGGTTGGTTCGACCATCAAGGTGCCGGGCACCGGAAAGCTCATCGTCGGTGCGTGGAATCCGTAATCCATCAGCCGCTTGGCGACGTCTTCGGCTTCGATGTCGGCGCTTGCTTTGAGTGGACGAAGGTCGAGGATACATTCGTGCGCGACGTGACCATCGGCGCCGGTATAAAGCACCGGATAGTGTTCATTCAATTTTCGCGCAATGTAATTCGCGGCGAGAATCGCGGCCTCAGAGGCGGCGGCAAGACCGTCCGGCCCCATCATCGCCAGATACATCCACGATATCGGCAGAATCGACGCGCTTCCGAACGGCGCTGCCGAAACGACGTGCGCAGCATTGCCGAACACGCGGTGTCCCGGCAAAAACGGCGCGAGATGTTTTTTGACGCCAATCGGACCGACGCCGGGACCACCGCCGCCATGCGGAATCGCAAAGGTTTTGTGCAGGTTCAGGTGCGAGACATCGGCGCCGAAATCGCCGGGTGCGGCCAGGCCGACCAGCGCGTTCAGGTTGGCGCCGTCGATATAAACTTGACCGCCGTAACGGTGAACGATCTCGCAGACTTTGCGGATCGTTGTTTCAAAGACGCCGTGCGTGGACGGATACGTAATCATCGCGGCGGCCAGGGTGTCGGCGTGTTCAGCCGCACGCGCTTCGAGATCGGCAATGTCGATGTTGCCTTCACTGTCGCAACGAACGGCGACGACTTGCATGCCCACCATGTGCGCCGACGCTGGATTGGTGCCGTGCGCGGAGGTCGGAATCAGACACACGTTGCGCTGCGTATCGCGGCGCGAAGCATGGTAGGCGCGGATCGCAATCAGTCCGGCGTATTCGCCCTGCGCACCGGAGTTGGGCTGCATGGAGAAGGCGTCGTAACCGGTAATCGCGCACAAACGCTGCGACAAATCATCAATCAACGCACGATAACCCTGCGCCTGTTCTTTGGGAACGAACGGATGCACTTCGGCGAATAGCGGCCAGGTGATCGGAATCATTTCACTGGTGGCGTTCAGTTTCATCGTACACGAACCGAGCGGAATCATCGTGCGGTCGAGCGCCAAATCTTTGTCGGCGAGACGGCGCAAGTAACGCAACATTTCGGTTTCGGTGTGATAGCGATTGAAAACCGGATGTTGCAGATACGGTGTTTTCCGTTGCAACGTTTGGGGAATCGCTTCGACATGGCTGCCGAGCGCGGCGCGTAACGCTTCCTTCGCGGACGCCAGTTTTTCTTTCGAGATGACGAAGGAGAACGCTTCGAGAATGGTTTCGAGATCGGCGGCGGTGGTCGTTTCGTCGAGCGAAATGCCCAGTGCGCTCGAATCAATCTCGCGGAAATTCATCCCGTGCTTGCGGGCGCTGGCGTGCAGGTCGGCCAGTTCGCCGCCACCGGGCGTGATGGTTAAAGTGTCGAAGAACGAAGTGTTGACAATGCTGGCGTCGAGTTTGATCAGCGCGGCTTTCAACGCGCCGGTGAAATGGTGAATGCGCGTGGCGATGGCGCGTAAACCGTGCGGGCCGTGATAAGCGGCGTACATGCCTGCCAACACGGCCAGCAAGACTTGCGCGGTGCAGATGTTCGATGTCGCTTTTTCGCGGCGGATGTGTTGCTCGCGTGTTTGCAGCGCCAACCGGTATGCAGGCGCGCCCTGCGCATCGACGGAAACGCCGACCAACCGTCCCGGCATCGAACGTTTCAACGCATCGCGTGTCGCCAGAAAACCGGCGTGCGGCCCGCCGTAACCCATCGGCACACCGAAGCGCTGCGCGCTGCCGACAACGATGTCAGCGCCCCAGACACCGGGCGCTTCAATCAAGGTCAGCGCCAACAAATCGGAGGCGACAATCATCTTGCCGCCGCGTGCGTGTACCGCTTCGGCCAGCGCTTTGTAATCGTGCAAGCCGCCGTCGGCTGCCGGAATTTGCACCAGCACCGCGAAGGCGTCGGTGTTCGCTGCTTCCGACGCGGGGCCGACGACAACGCGAATGCCCAGCGGCGCAGCGCGAGTCAGGATGACATCGCGGGTGTGCCGGAACACATTGTCGGCGACGAAGAACGCGGTTGATTTTGAGGAACCCGTGCTGTTAACTGAGCGCAGCGCCAGCGTCATCGCTTCGGCGGCGGCAGTCGCTTCGTCGAGCATTGAAGCATTGGCGATGTCCATTCCGGTCAAGTCGCATACCATCGTCTGAAACGCCAGCAACGCTTCCAGTCGCCCTTGCGAAATTTCCGGTTGGTACGGCGTGTAAGCGGTGTACCAGGCCGGGTTTTCGAGGATGTTGCGCAACAACACGGCGGGCATGTGTGTGCCGTAATAACCCTGGCCGATAAAAGACTTCATCAACACATTTTTATCGGCCATCGTGCGCAACTGCGCCAGCGCGGCTTCTTCGCTGAGCGCGGGCGGCACGGCCAGCGGCGCTTTGCTGCGAATGGTTTTGGGAACCGCAGCGTTGATCAACGCTGCGCGAGAAGAAACGCCGATGGCGTCGAGCATCTCGGCTTGTTCGGCGGCGGTGGTGCCGATGTGACGGTGGGCGAAGGCGGTATGAGACATGGGCGGAATCTGTATGTAGTGTTTTGGAAAGTATGGTTAGCTATTCCCGCAAGCAGCCGAAGCAAACCCCCGCCCGTCTTCGACGGGCACCCCCTTTGAAAAGGGGGCTGGCCGGAAGCAAACGGGTTGGGGAAAGGCCATAAACAAATCAAGTATAGCGATAAAAACGCAAGGCTTACCCGATTTCCTTCGCGTAAGCGTCGGCATCGAGCAACGTATCGAAAGCGCCGTTGTCGGCGGGTTGAAGCCGGAACAGCCAGGCGTCGTAAGCGTTCTGGTTGATGAGGTCTGGCGAATTTTTCACCGCCTCATTCTGCGCGGTGACGATACCGGCCACCGGCGCGTAAACATCGGACGCGGCTTTCACCGATTCGACGACGGTACAGGCTTCGCCAGCGGCCAGCGTGCGGCCAACTTCGGGCAGTTCGACGAACACGAGATCGCCGAGCGCTTCCTGCGCGTG
>JAITMH010000031.1 GCA_031277445.1 Burkholderiales bacterium | reverse complement strand
TCGCCATCCCGGCAATCCCGAAGATGTTGCCGCGCCGTGCCGTTGACGGATGCGACAAGCCTTTCAGCGCCAGGATGAAACACACCGAGGCAACGAGATACCACAAAGCTACATGACTGACGCTCATTATCCCTCCTTCACGCTTTGCGGCGAGTCAGCTTTTACATCTGTTTTTGTTTTCTGCTCTTTCTTTTTGAACATTCCGAGCATTCGTTGCGTCACCAGAAAACCGCCGAAAACATTGATCGACGCCAGCGTCACCGCCGCCACACCCATATAACCGCCCCAGTCAAACACGGCAGGCGCGGCGGCCAGCATCGCGCCGACCAGAATGATGCCGGAAATGGCGTTGGTCACCGACATCAGCGGCGTATGCAGCGCCGGCGTGACGTTCCACACGACGTGATAGCCGACGAATATCGCCAGCACAAAAATGATCAGATTGACGACTGTCGGGTCAATCGCTGCAACCATGGCTCTCTCCTCGTTATGATTGGGCTGTGACGGGTGTGCCGTTTTTGCACAGCAACGTCGCCTGAATGATTTCGTCGTCTTCCGGCATAGCGAAAGCGCCGCTCTTGGGGTCGATCATCAGTTGCAGAAAGTTGAGCACATTGCGAGCGTACAACGCGCTGGCGTCCGCAGGAACCGTCGCCGGCAAATTCACGCAACCGACGATTTTCACGCTGCCAACGTTCACCGTTTTTCCGGCCTCGCAACCTTCGACATTACCGCCCTGCTCTGCCGCCAGATCAATGATGACCGTTCCCGGTTTCATCGCCGCCACCGTCGCCGCCTTGATCAGCTTCGGTGCAGGTCGTCCCGGAATCAGTGCGGTGGTGATCACGATGTCCATCTGCAACGCCCGCTCGTGAACAATCGCTGCCTGCCGCGCCATCCACTCCGGCGGCATCGGTCGCGCATAGCCGCCAACGCCTTCGGCAATCTGGCGCTCCTCATCGTTGGCGTAAGGCACATCAACCCACTTCGCGCCCAGCGATTCAACCTGATCCTTGACGGACGGTCGCACATCGGAAGCTTCAACCACCGCGCCCAGGCGCTTGGCCGTCGCAATCGCCTGCAACCCGGCCACGCCAACGCCCAACACCAGCACACGCGCCGCTTTCACCGTTCCCGCCGCCGTCATCAGCATCGGCATGAAACGTCCGTACTCATGCGCCGCCAGAATCACCGCTTTATAACCGGCAATATTGGCCTGCGACGAAAGCACGTCCATCGACTGCGCTCGTGTGATACGCGGCAATTTTTCCAGCGCAAACGCAGTAACACCGGCTTTCGCATAGCTTTCAACCGCAGCACTGTCAAACGGATTGAGCAAGCCGATCAACAGCGCTTCTTTTTTAAGCTTTGCTGCTTCGCCTGCATCCGGCGCGTGTACCTTGAGTACGATGTCGGCAGAAAACGCTTCATCCGCCGAGCCGAGTCTGGCGCCTGCTGCCTCAAAAGCCGTATCGGGAAGACAACTTGCGATGCCCGCGCCGCGTTCGACAACGACCGTATGAACACCGCTCGCCAGCAACTTCTTCACCGTTTCCGGCGTTGCCGCCACCCGGGTTTCGCCGGGACAGCGCTCCTGGGGAATGCCAATCAACATATTCTCACCCTTATCCGCCCACGATTAACACGGGCGCGAATACCCAATGAAACCGGCTTTACAAAAAGCCCACCCTGTCAATAAACAGTCGAGCGCCGAACTTTAGCGCTTTGCTCCCCTCTCCCGCCAAGGAGGGAGGGAAAAAAGCGTACACCCTCAAACAGAAAGCGCTCTGGAAATACCAACGTAAACCAAAAGATTATAATCCTAAAAACGATCATTGACCGCTTGCAAACCTGGAACACCCGTCATGCCCTTTGTCGTACCACAGTTCACGCTGATCTTTATTCTTCTCATGCCATGGACAGGATGCTTTCCGGATTGGATGGGCGCTCCGGCCATCGCTGCCTATGCAATCTTGTTTGTCGCCGGTTTGTTGTTCCTCTGGGTTTTTCGCCACAACCGCCCGGGCAACTTCAACTTCCGTCCGGAGCCGCCACCGGACAACCAACTTGTTACCAGCGGCCCGTATCGCTTTATTCGCCACCCGATGTACCTCTCGCTTCTACTGATGATGCTGGGGATTGTCCTGCTGTACGGCGAACCCTGGCGCTGGCTTGCGCTAGGCGCTTTGGGCGCGGTTTTGCACTTCAAAGCGCTGCGGGAGGAGCGTTTTCTCTGTGAGCGTTTTCCCGAATACAGCGACTACAAAGCTCGAACAAAAAGCATTTTGCCGTTTGTGCTATAAACCATCCTCATATGCCGCATAAAAAACCGCCCATAACTTTTTGTTTTAACAGGATAAAAACACAAAAATAACACGCCCCTTTGAACAGCGCCATCTTGCGCTATGATTCAACTTTACGTTTCCGAAAATCTCCATGAAACAAACGTTTCTCGATTTCGAACAACCCATTGCTGAACTGCAAGCCAAGATCGACGAACTGCGTTGCGTCGATGAGGATTCGTCTCTCGACATTTCCGAAGAGATTGAACGCCTTCAGCAAAAGAGCAACCAGCTCATCGAAGATATTTACGGCAAGCTCACGGCTTGGCAAATCACTCAGGTTGCACGCCACCCGCAGCGCCCCTATACCTTCGATTACATCAATGCGCTGTTCACGGACTTTCACGAATTGCACGGCGATCGCGCCTATTCCGACGACGCGGCCATCGTCGGCGGCTTTGCGCGTTTCAACGACAAACCCTGCGTCGTGATCGGCCATCAGAAAGGCCGCGACACCAAAGAAAAAATACTTCGCAACTTCGGCATGCCGCGCCCCGAAGGTTATCGCAAAGCGCTGCGCCTGATGAAACTCGCGGAAAAATTCGAGATGCCGCTGTTCACCTTCATCGACACACCCGGCGCCTACCCCGGCATCGGCGCCGAAGAGCGCGGCCAGTCGGAAGCGATTGGCCGTAACCTCTACGAAATGTCCGTGTTGAAAGTGCCGGTGCTCGTCACCGTGATCGGTGAAGGCGGTTCCGGCGGCGCACTGGCGATGTCGGTCGGCGACTTGATGTACATGCTGCAATATTCGATTTACTCCGTGATTTCGCCGGAAGGTTGCGCTTCGATCCTGTGGAAATCCGCTTCCTACGCGCCGGACGCCGCCGAAACCCTCGGCATCACCGCGCCACGCCTGAAAGAGCTGGGCCTGATCGACGAGATTATTCCCGAACCGCTCGGCGGCGCTCACCGCGACCACGCGCAAACCATGGCCACCCTCAAAATCTCTCTGGCCGAAGGACTCAAAAAACTCAGCGGCCTTTCGACCTCCAAGCGATTGGCGATACGACAGGAAAAAATCATGGGTTTCGGAAAATTCAAGGAGGGGAAAGAACCTGTTGCGTCCTGATGTCAGGGATCAGATCGTAGCGCCGTAGGCTGGGATGAAGCGCAGCGCAATCCCAGCGTTTTGAATATCCGATGGCGTTTGAAGCTGGGATTTCACTTCGTTTCATCCCAGCCTACGCGTTCTTTGCGGTTAATAAAACTCCCCTGCCATGTCCCTTATCGAACGCGCCCTCTTATCCTTCCCGCAGACGGAAACGCCTTGTTCGCTTCTCGTCGCCTTCTCCGGCGGGCTGGACTCTGCCGTGTTGCTCGACGCGCTTCACCGGCTGCGCGAGAAAATGCCGCACATTACCGCGCTCTCGGCGGCGCATGTGCATCACGGCCTGTCACCCAATGCCGATGTCTGGCTGGCATTTTGCGAGCGCTTTTGCGTCGTGCGCGGTATCGCCTTTACGGCGCGTCGATTAACACTTTCACAAAAACCGCAAACAAGCCTCGAAGAAACGGCGCGTCAGGCGCGTCGCGCCGCATTGCATGAAATGGCCGGGGAAATGGGCGCCGATACGATTGTTCTGGCGCACCATCAGGACGATCAGGCGGAGACGCTGCTGCTCCAGTTGCTGCGCGGCGCCGGACCGCAGGGACTCGCCGCAATGGCCACTTATTTTCCCTCTCCCACTCTGCCCCCGCTTCGCCCCCTTTCCAAAGGGGGTGCCGCCGAAGGCGACGGGAGTTTGTCTTGGTCTCCCTTCCCCGCTTGCAATACATGGCGCCCCCTGCTCAACCTGCCGCGCACCGCCCTGCTCTCTTACGCCC
>JAITMH010000182.1 GCA_031277445.1 Burkholderiales bacterium | reverse complement strand
TTGCCCGAATCCAGATCGGGGAAAACCAGCACGTTCGCTTTTCCGGCGACCGGGTTGCCGGGCGCTTTCCGCTCGCCGATGGAAGATACAATGGCCGCGTCCACTTGAAATTCACCGTCCACTTTCAAACCAGGTGCAGCTTCTTTAACGAGTCGCGTCGCTTCGACAACTTTATCCACATCGGCGTGTTTGGCGCTGCCCATCGTCGAATGCGACAAGAGCGCGACCACCGGCTCGGTCTTGACCAATTGCTTGAACGAAACGGCAGCGCTTTGAGCGATCATCGCCAATTCTTCGGCGGTCGGGTTTTGAACCAGTCCGCAGTCCGTGAAAAGGAAAATGCCGTTCTCTCCATACTCGCAGTTGGGAACCACCATGATGAAGAACGAGGACACCAGTTTCACGCCCGGCACTGTTTTCAATATTTGCAAACTGGGACGCAACACGTCCGCTGTCGAATGAATCGCACCCGATACCATACCGTCGGCGATGCCTTCCTTCACCAGCATCACGCCGAGGTACATCGGATCGTTGCGCAACAACGCGGTGGCCTCATCAAGCGTCATCCCTTTGGATTTACGCAGTTCCGCCAGCTTCTCCGCCAACTCGCCCATTCGTCCGTAGGTCGCAGGATCAATAAACTCCGCGCCGTCCAGATTCAAGCCGTTTGCTTTTTCCATGATGGCGTTACGGTCGCCAATCAGAACGATACGCGCCAGCTTTTCCGCCAGTATGGTGTGAGCGGCCTGTAAATTCCTCGGCTCAAAGGACTCCGGCAGTACGACTGTTTTTAAGTCGGCCTTGGCGCGTTGTTTGATACTTTCGAGAAAACGCATGTTGTCGCTCCTTTCGTTTATTAAACAGCTACATGATGTTTGACCTTGGTACACTAGCGCAGCCCCACATGGAAATCAACCGCACCGACTTTGGGGATATCAGGGATCAGTTCTCGTTGAGGCGCACATGGATTCTGCGACTTCGCGCAGAATGACGGCGAAAGAACGCTTTTTTCACGCGAAAGCGCGAAGAAGAGCAATCCCTCCCTCGCCCCTCACACCTGCGTCATGAACTCTGATCTTTGGTTTCTGATCCCTGACGCCCCTGATCCCTGTCAAGCGCATTCATTTGCCCGCGCATCCGCTCCAGAAAGAGCCGGTGGGTCAGCACCCAGACAATCGCCGGAACCACTGTCGGCAAAATCAACGTTCCAAACTGATAGGCAAACGCGACAAATTCGCGTTGCAATGAGGTAAAACCGACTTGTGACGCTATGAACGGCCCTGCCGTAAAGTTGATGTTTTTGAGAAAATCCGCCACCACGCCCCAAGTGATAAACGGCAGGATGACGAGATAGCCGATCAACAGTTTTTTCCAGGCGCCTTTTTCGCGTGCGGCAAGCACCAGCGCTGCCAGCATCGGCAAACCGAATGAGTACAACAATGCGTTCACTTCAACGCTCACCACGGCATTGCTGGGCATTGACTCGCCCGGGCGCAACGAGGTGATGAAAACCAGATCGCGTGATTCCATCAAAATCTGCCTCACCAGATCGCCGAAAGCGATGTGGGTAAAGGCTTCCGCCAACAGCTTGACAGGAAAAATCAGAATCGGCGCCGCAAAATACCAGAGCGCAAACATCGGTGGCAACCAGGCGAAAGTAGTCAGCACAAAGCGCAACAACGGCGAGCGGCTGCGTTTTTCCGGCGCTTCAGGTTTTTGCGGTGTCTTGTCTTCCGGGGGCATCTTCAAGTTCCTCGCACGGGTTCCGTGGCCTGTTGCGCGGTTTCCCCGGAAAACGCAACAGGAGCGCCTTTGTCCCCGTTTCGATCACCGGGCAACAGCCGAATCCAGATGAGGAAAACGATCAGAACATCAAGCATAATCAACGCCTGCCAGATATAAAGATGCGCCCACTCAAAAGCGGTCATGTTCCACTGCCCCAGATAGAACAGGCTGATCACGCGCACAACGTTCAATGACTGTACCGCTACGAAGCCACTCAAAATGCCGATAATTTTGTATTTCCAGGGCGACGGGAACGCCAGCATCGCCGCCACCAGCACAATCGTCGCCTCGATACCGTTACAACCTTTTTCAATCGACACGCCGAAACCGTTGCTGAGGCTGCGCATCACGATGCCCGTCGCCTCGACCTCGCTGTCGAACAAGGTGACGAGCCAGGTTGAAATTTTGGCGAGCGCAATCGTCCAAGGTTCCACGAACCAGCGCTCCGCCCAGGGTGTCAACTCAAGCCCGAAAAGGACGGCAAGTATGACGAGAAAGAGAATGAAAAATCGAATCATAGGGACGGATTCTACCATTGACAGGGATCAGAGGTCAGGAATCAGGGATTGGAAAAGCGACCTCACGCGAAGGCGCGTAGAAAAAGCTTCTTAACCACGAAAAGCACGAAAGACACGAAAAAAAATAGCGGTCTTTCTGCGCGGAGCGAAGCGGAGTCGCAGAATCCACTGCCCTCTCCCGCCCTTCGGGCACCCTCTCCCGCAAGCGGGAGAGGGGAACTTCGGATTCTCCTCCGCGCCTCCGCGTGAGATAACTTGTCATTCTGCGCGAAGCGAAGCGGAGTCGCAGAATCCATCCAAAACGCTGGGATTCGCTTCGCTCATCGCCAGCCTACGAAACCTGACCTCTGATCCCTGACTACGTCCTCGCCAGCGGCGGATTGGAGGCAAAGTAGCGCTTTATGCCCTCTGCGATGGCTTCGGCGAAGCGTTGCTGCTGTCTCGGATCGTTCAATTTGGCTTCTTCTTCTAGGTTGGAAATAAACGCCGTCTCAACCAGAATCGAGGGAATGTCCGGCGCCCTGAGCACCGCAAATCCGGCTTGTTCCACCTGTTTTTTGTGCAAGGTATTACGCTTCCCCAGTGCGCTCAAAACCATCCCGCCAACTTTCAGGCTGTCGTTGATCTGTGCCGACTGCGATAAATCGAGCAGGGTTCTGGCGATGGCAGCATCTTTGCCGCCGATATTGACGCCACCGACCAGGTCAGCGCTGTTTTCTTTTTGCGCCAGCCAGCGGGCTGCCGTTGATGTCGCCCCCCGTTCCGATAACGCATACACCGACGAACCGCGTGCGTTGGGGTTTGTGAAGGCGTCCGCATGGATCGACACCATCAGATCGGCCTGTACACGCCGCGCTTTTTCAACACGTTGATGGAGCGGCACAAAAAAATCGCCGTCGCGTGTCAGCACGGCACGCATGTTCGGCTCGGCGTCAATCAGTTTCTTGACACGGCGTGCAATCGACAGCACGACGTTTTTTTCCAGCGTTTTTTTCCGACCAATCGCGCCCGGGTCTTCGCCGCCATGTCCGGGGTCCAGCATCACGATGATCGGGCGCGGCTTTCTGGCGGGCGGCTTGGTTGGTGGCTTGGTTGGTGGCTTGGTTGGCGACTCAGTTGGCAGTTTACCCGAAGGCGGCGGTGGCGTTGTTTTTCCCGGTGTTTGTTTTTCCGTGCTTACCGCGCCGGTTTTTTCACTGCTTTTTTCATACTCGCGCACCAGCGCCAACAGTTCCTCATCGTCGGCGTATTTCTGCTCTAGCGCCAACAAAGCCTCACCGCTTTCCAACTCTTTAAGCAGCAACAGCAACGGATCAATCCGCTCGATCGGATAAATATCCAGCACCAGACGAAAACCGAATTGAGCAACCGGTTTCAAAGTAAAGAGTTGCGGATCGACGCGATCCTTGAGGTCAAGCACCACCCGCAAAACATTCGAATCGCGCCTTCCCAACCGGATGCCCAGAATGTAGGGATCGTCGTACTGCAAAAGCGACGGCAACGCCATCACTTCAGGCGACAGTTCGAGATTTTCAATATCAAGCACAAGCCGGTGAG
The DNA here is from genome assembly GCA_031277445.1 of Burkholderiales bacterium. Taxonomy (GTDB): domain Bacteria; phylum Pseudomonadota; class Gammaproteobacteria; order Burkholderiales; family Casimicrobiaceae; genus UBA931. The sequence goes on along the minus strand of JAITMH010000182.1, from coordinate 825 downwards.
GTTCTTTCAGTTGCATCATCTGAAAAGTCACCGCTTGCGGCGTTTCGATCACCAGCCGGGTGTATTCCTCCGCAGGCCACAAACGGGCGGTGGACGTTGTTGGCAGCACGGTTGCCACCGCTTCCGGCAACACCGCTCTGCACACCGACGGCAACAGCAGCAGCCCCGACGCCGCCAGTCCGCTTCGCAACAAACGGCGGCGAACGATGGAAAGGCGCATGTTCGGCGCCGTCACCAAAACATCCGTTACGAGGTCATCATTGCGCTCAGGCATGCCATCCCTGCTTTCGTATGGGGCACGATCCGCACAAGCCGCCCGGTCGCCGAAACAGCGGCAGGCAACGCCAACGACACGGCAAGATCAACCGGCGGCAAGCGGTCGCCCATCTTTTCAGGCCATTCGACCACGCAAACCGCATCATCGCGGAAATACTCCGAAAAACCGCCGGAATCCCATTCTGACGAATTTTTAACTCTATAAAAATCAAAGTGATAGAAGTTTAACTTAAAGTGCAATCTCGAAAAAAGATATTCTTCAACCAGCGCATAGCTGGGACTTTTGACCGGCCCGGACACCCCCAAAGCGCGCAGCATGCCGCGCACCAGCGTCGTCTTTCCGGCGCCAAGATCACCGGACAGCGCAACCACCATCCCGCCCCGCAGATGCGCCGCCAAGCGGCCACCAAGCGCTTCGGTCGCGGCAGCGTCTTCCAGAAAATTTTCAAACGGTGTTTGCATATCGGCTGATTTTATCGCTCCCCCATCGCACACAGAATACAGGAAAGATGGGCGATTCCGAAACGCACATCTTCCCCGAAAAACGAA
>JAITMH010000155.1 GCA_031277445.1 Burkholderiales bacterium | reverse complement strand
GGAAGAAGTGCGGGCGTCGCTTGATACGTTGTATGTTTTATTCAAACGCTTTTTAGAGCAACGACAAAAGCGAGGCGCGATTGATTTTGAAACGACTGAAATGGAGATGCATTTCGACGCACGCGGCAAAATCGAGAAAATAACGCCGCTGGTGCGCAATGATGCGCACCGATTGATCGAAGAATGTATGTTGGCAGCCAACGTTTGCGCTGCGGAAATGATTCGGGAGCGCCATGTTCAGGCGTTATTCCGCATTCACGAAGGGCCGACGGAAGAAAAATTGGCGGCGTTGAAAGCGTTTTTGGCATTGTGCGCGTTGCGCCTGGGCGGCGGCGAAAAGCCGACGACGAAAGATTACGCCAAACTGCTTCATCAAATACAAACACGCGACGACAAGGATTTGCTGCAAACATTGTTGCTGCGTTCATTGCAGCGTGCTGAATACAGTGACGAAGAGAAAGGGCATTTCGGATTGGCCTATCCCGCTTACGCGCATTTCACTTCGCCGATTCGGCGCTATCCTGATCTTCTGGTGCATCGGACACTGAAAGCGATTCTCGCCGGAAAGACGTATCAGCCGAAAGGCGATTCGTGGGAGGCGCTGGGAGAGCGTTGCTCGAAGACCGAGCGCCGCGCCGATGAAGCGACACGCGAGGTTGAAGCCTGGCTGAAATGTGTGTACATGCAGCGGCATCTGAACGAAGTGATGATGGGCACGGTTTCCGGTGTGACGAATTTTGGTTTGTTCGTCACGCTGGACGGTTTGTCGATTGATGGGCTGGCGCATGTGACCGAGTTGGGGCAAGATTATTTCCGTTTTGATGCGACCCGCCACACGCTGACCGGACAGCGCAGCGGCGTTGTCTATACGCTGGCGCAACGGGTGGCTGTGCGGGTGATTCGGGTCGATCCTGACGCGGGTAAAATTGATTTTTCCCTATGGGAAGGAGCGTTTCCTGAAGCGGAGACTTCTCAGGCGAATCAATTAACCGCAAAGAGGACGAAGAAATTCTCACGCGGAGGCGCGGAGAACGCGGAGAAGAAGAATCCCTCTCCCCTCGAGGGAGAGGGTGGCCGGAGAGCCTGCCCCCGAAGTGCTTTTGATCGGGGGCCGGGAGAGGGGGCTTCGAATTTTTCTCCGCGCCCTTCGCGCCTCCGCGTGAAATAATGCATTTCTGATGCTTGATCTGTGCGTTCTTTGCGGTTATTAAAGGGATAAAATGAAGAAAGAAGCTGATTTCGATTTGGTCTTTCAAGCGCCCACGGCATTACCGCTTGATCTGGATGGCTGGGTGGAAGATGCCGGTGCGGATGGTTGGGAAGAAATTCGGCAATTGCCGCCGGTTTACCGATTACGCCACGTCAGAACGCCTTCGCAAGCGGCGGCGGATTTGTCGCAAAGGGGATTTGATGTGGCGTTGGTGCCGCATGCGCGTCGCCTGCAAGATGTGTGTGTGCTGGCGATGGACATGGATTCGACGCTGATTACTATCGAATGTATTGACGAAATCGCCGACATGATCGGCATCAAGCCGCAGGTGTCAGAAATCACCGAGCGGGCGATGCGCGGTGAACTTGATTTCAGGGAAAGTTTGATGGCGCGTGTGGCGCTATTGAAAGGTGTTCCCGAGGCGGCGCTGGCGGAGATTTACGAGTCCCGTCTCATTCTGTCGCCTGGAGCAGAAGCGATGCTGGAAGCGTTTCACACGGCGGGTGCAAAGAGTATTCTGGTGTCCGGCGGCTTTACGTTTTTCACAGAGCGGTTGCGAGATCGTTTAGGATTTACTTACGCCGCCGCCAATACGCTGGAGATTGTTGACGGCGAATTGACAGGGCGCGTCATCGGAGAAGTTCTCGGCGCTGCCGGAAAAGCGGCGCAGTTGAGCGCGTTCAAGACGAAATATGCGACGCCGGGCAAACCAATGTCGGTTGCTATCGGCGACGGCGCCCACGATTTGATGATGTTTCAAGCCGCAGATATATCGTTTGCGTACCACGCCAAACCGAAAGTACGCAGTGCGGCAACGCATGCGATTGATCATTGCGGCTTGGACGCGATTGTGAATTGTTTTTGTTGAGGAGAGGGTCTCACGCGGAGGCGCGGAGAACGCGGAGAAAAACATTTTTAACCACGAAAAACACGAAAGCCACGAAAAATTACTGTCGTCCTGCGCGAAGTCGCAGGACGCAGAATCCATCCCCCTCACGCTTTCCGCGAGAGAGGGGAGAATCAAACATTCAAACCGTCACGCCGGCGCGAGAGATCAACGCTTCTGACACCCGAATCAATTCTTTGCAGTTGGCGTCATTGATCCAGTTCGACGGCAGGATCGCGTTTCCGTTTTTGTCGAAGTGTTTGCCGCTTTGTCCGGTGAGTTCCGACGCAACAAAAAGAGGCAGGACGCGCTGCGCGTAATCCTCCGGCGTTCTCGTCATGAAAGCCGTGATCCAGAATCCGATTTTATTCAGGATGCCGCCGCGCTTGAAAAAGATTTCGTCGCGTATGTCGGTCTGCACGAATCCGGGGTTGAGTCCAAAGACGTCGAGGTTCGGGTAGCGCTTTGAGGCGTCGTAAACCAGGGCTTCATTTCCGGCGACGGCGTTCTGGTGCGCCGTCCAGCGGGCGTAGTTTTTTTCGCTGTTCATGTCGTTGATGACAGCTTGCCGTCCTGTGCCGGGATAACCCATGATGAACACACGCGGTCTTTTGTTATCCGGTCGCGTTTGGTTGAGACGAGAACCCATGCTCCGCAGGACCACCAGCCGGCTGAGGTAACTGATGGCCATGTCTTTCTCAAGCCCGTCAGCCGTCTCCTGACGAACATAGTCCGCAAAGATGCCGGTCGTGAAGAGGAGGGCGTCCAGTTCCTCCGCAGGCAGCATTTGTCCCACGCGCTCGGCCTCTTTCATTTTGCTCAGGTCTGCCAACAACGGGGTGATTCCCGCCGTGCCTTCGTCGCGGAAAGTGCGCCCGACGACGGTCACTTGTGCGCCTTTTGCGGCACATTGATGCGCGAGGGCGCGTCCGATGCCGCCTGTTCCGCCGACGATGACGATGTTTTTACCGGTGAAGTCGAGCGTCGCCGGTGGCGTCCATGTCAAAGTTTTGTCTCGTTTCATTTCTTACTCCGGATGTTTTAACAAGGTGAGTGGGAGTGTATCAGAACTGCCTGCTTGACAGGGAAGATAATTATCTTTATTATCTGAACCATGGAATTCACTTGGAACCCGGAGAAGCGCCTCGCCAACTTGAAAAAGCATGGCTTGGATTTTTCCGATGCAGAGCAGGTGTTTTCCGGCCATACATTGATGCGCCAAGATCATCGCTTTGCCTACGGTGAAGCGCGTTTTTCCACAATGGGTCTTCTGAAAGACAAGGTCGTGGTCATTGCCCACACCGAAACAGAAAACGAGATTCGTATTATTTCCATGCGAAAGGCGGTGCGCTATGAGCGAGAAAACTACTTTGCAAGCCTCTGATCTCGACGATCTGGATGAAGCGCCGGTTTGGACGGCTGAAGATTTTGCCAATGCCGTGCATCGTGTCGGCCTGAAACCCGTCGGGAAAAAGCTGAAAATCAATATCACGCTCGACCCCGATGTGGTGGCCTGGTACAAGGCCAAGGCGGGCGGGCGAGGATACCAGACGCTGATGAACGCAACGCTGCGCGAAGCCATGCGCGGATTCGATATCGCTGAAACTTTGCGGAAGGTGATCCGTGAGGAAAGGCATTCGGCTTAGAGCAGTTCGTAGGTCGTGGTGAGCGGCCTTTAGCCGCGAGCGAAGCGTGGCGGGAACCGCGACGTATCAACCTCACGCGAAGCCGCGAAGAAGGAAAGCCTCCGCCTTGCCCCCTTTTCAAAGGGGGTGTCGGCGAAGCCGACGGGGGTTTGTTGCGGGCGGGACGCCCGCGCTCCACCTCGCTCCCCGGATGGCGCTTCGCTTATCCGGGCTACTCGCTCCGCGAGAAACCAACCCGTTGGGGTTCGCTGCGCTCACCCCAACCTACAACGTCTCCGACGCGTAGTCGGACAACCTCGAACGTTCGCCACGCGCCAGTGTGATGTGGCCGGCGTATTTCCAGTCTTTCATCCGGTCAACAACGTAGGTCAATCCTGAGCTGCCTTCGGTGAGGTAGGGGGTGTCGATTTGGGCGAGGTTGCCCAGGCAGACAACTTTGGTTCCGGGACCGGCGCGGGTGATCAAGGTCTTCATTTGTTTGGAGGTCAGGTTTTGCGCTTCGTCGATGATCAAAAACTTTTTGACGAAGGTGCGACCGCGCATGAAGTTAAGGCTTTTGATTTTGATATGGGCGCGCAGCAAATCGCGGGTGGCGGCGCGTCCCCATGCACCGGCATCTTCTTCGGTTTGATGCAAAACTTCCAGATTGTCTTCGAGCGCACCCATCCATGGCGTCATCTTTTCTTCTTCGGTGCCGGGCAGAAAACCGATGTCTTCCCCGACCGGAACGGTGACACGGGTGATGACGATTTCGGTGTACTTCTTGAATTCGAGCGCCAGCATCAGTCCGGCGGCCAGTGTTAAAAGGGTTTTGCCGGTTCCGGCCTGACCGGCCATGGTGACGAGATCAATTTCCGGATTCATCAGCAAATTCAACGCGAAGTTTTGCTCACGGTTGCGGGCGGTAATGCCCCATACGGCGTTTTTGGCATGCGTGTAATCCTTGATGGTTTGCAGGACGACGCCTTTCGCGTCGATCTCTTTGACGGTTGCGTAGAACGGCGCTTCGCCAGCGCGTTCGAGATACACCATTTCGTTAAGGTGCAACGCTGCTGTCAACGGGCCGGAAACACGGTACAGCGTATGCCCGCCCTGTTGCCAGGATTCCATATTTTTACCGTGGGTGTCCCAGAAATCCTGCGGAAGTTCGGTCGCGCCGGTGTAGAGCAGATCGGAATCTTCGAGAACTTTGTCGGTGAAATAATCTTCGGCGTTAAGATTCAGCGCTTGCGCTTTGATGCGCATATTGATGTCTTTGGTGACCAGAAAGACATCGCGTTCCGGGTGTTGTGCGCCGAGGTGTTTGACGATGGCGAGAATCTGGTTGTCGGTACGCGCCGAAGGGAAGGGAAGTGTCGATGGCGGAATGACGTCGGTTTGCAGAAAAAGCGAACCGGCCACTTGGAAAGCGCCGCTCGGCGGCATGAGCGCGATGCCGGAAGCAATGCCGTTGTTTTTCTGCGCGATGTGCCGGTTGATCAGTTCGTCGAGAAATCGGGACACCTGACGGGCATTGCGGGCGGTTTCCGAGTTGCCTTTTTTGTGGGCGTCGAGTTCTTCAAGTACCAGAATCGGCAAGTAGATATCGTGTTCCTGAAAGCGGAACAGCGAAGTCGGGTCGTGCAACAGCACGTTGGTGTCGAGGACGAAAAGGCGGGTGGCTTTGGGGGCGTGTAAACGACGGCGGGCAACTTTGGCGTTCATGGTTCAGGGGTGATGGCACGGATTAGTGCGGTTCGAAAAATGAATAATAACATGGCATTTCGGGCATTAGAGGTCAGAGGTCAGCTTCATAGGTCGTGGTGAGCCTGCGAACCGCGACGCTTACCCGGATATTTCATCACCTCCCCAGGAATCACCGCATTGACGCTCGAACAGCACAATAAATGCGCCGCAGGAGGCTCGAAGGAAGAGCAGAAGATCTCTCTCCGGTTTTGGGGCGCAACTCCCCCTTACCCCCATTGTTTATAACGTGCCGGGGGCAGCACTTGAATCGGGTTATGGTGCAAGCGCTTGCACGGCGGTGAGGAAGACGTGCTTGAGTGGATGATGTGAGGTCAGCAAAAAACGCACGCGGCGCGTGTTGCGTATAATCACCACCCCGATCTTGAGCAGTTTCACGCGAATGGTAGCGGCACAGGC
>JAITMH010000098.1 GCA_031277445.1 Burkholderiales bacterium | reverse complement strand
TCAAGGCCAAAGACTTCGCCGCCGAGATCACCATCTTCAACACCAGAGAACACCGATTGAGCAGCGAGCGCGCCATTTCCAAAGAGCATATCACCAACAATGACGCCGTACGCAACACTCTGCTTGAACGCGGCATCCGCCCTGAAAGCCTGCCACCCGCTGAAGACGTGAAGAAGCTCGAACGTCGTCTTGTCTCCGAAGACAAAAAAGCCCTACAAAACCCGGACTCGCTGGATTCTTGACCATGGCCACCCGACAACCCAAAAAACCTCTCGTCATCAACACCCTCAAGCTAGCCACCATCATCGCAATGCCCAGCATCGCACCAGACGCACTGAACATATCCACCATGCAACTTGGCCAAAGGACTGGATCCCGCATTTAAAAAACAAAAGCATTCATGATCAACACCCGCACCCTATTCACCTTACTGACAGCACTAACCCTGACCGCCTGCGCGTCTTTCTGGCTTTCCGGCGGTTTGCCGCTGTTGGAAGTCTCTCCGGCAGCGCTTGGGGAGCGAACAGTTGAGCAGCGGTTAATCATCACCTGGTCGAACGAACAGAGAACTTTGGAGACGGTGCTCGACATCCATGCCGACACGCTGACCGTGATCGGCATGGCGTTCGGTGCGCGTCTGTTCAGCTTCGATTACAATGGCAAAAGAATCGTCGAAACACAGCCGCTTCCCGGCAACTTGTCTGCTGCGCGTATCATGAACGATTTGTTGCTGGCGTATGCGCCGCTCGATGTTTTACGCGCCGCGCTGCCGCGAGGCTGGACGGTTCATGAAAAACAGGGGGTGCGGCAGGTGTTTTTCGACGAGACGCTCAACATTTCCATTCATGCTATTGAAGGTTTGCCCTGGCAGGGACGTGTCGTGCTTGATAATCATGCGTTGCGCTATCAGGTGACGTTCGACAGCCACGAGGTGGTTTCCGATGCGCCCTAGCCCGATCATCTTGTTGCCGCCGGCGGTTGCCTGCGCGTTGGGCGACGGGTTGGAAAATGTCCGCGAGGCGCTGTTTTCCGGTCGCAGTCCGGGGATGCGTTACAGCGATGCTTACAGTCCCGGACGAATGCTGACGCTTGGCCACGCAGACACGCCGCTGCCGTCGCTTGCCGCATTTCCGGTTTCCCAACAATCGCGCAACAATGCCTTGTTGTTGGCGACGTTTGCGCAGATCGAACCGTTGTTCCGTGAGTTGACACGCGACATTCCGGCGCACCGCATCGGCGTGATTCTCGGCACCAGCACGTCGGGCATCGCTGAAAGCGAGGCCGCGGTTCGTTTCCACCATCAAGCAAATCGTTTTCCCGAAGACTTTCATTACAGCCAGCAGGAACTCGGATCGCCTGCCCGAATGCTCGCTGAGCACCTCGGCTGCACCGGCCCCGCTTATAGCGTTTCGACGGCCTGCACATCAAGCGCCAAGGCGCTGATCAGCGCCGCCCGATTGTTGCGCGCCGGTTGGGTCGATCTGGTGATTGCCGGCGGCGTTGACACACTCACCCGTTTTACCATCGCCGGATTTTCTTCGCTCGAAGCGGTTAGCGAAGCGCCGTGCCTGCCGTTTTCGGCCAACCGTTGCGGCATCAACATCGGTGAAGCAGCGGCGCTGTTTTTGATGCGGCGGCAAACGGATGAGGACGAACACGCGGTCACGCTGGCTGGTTGGGGCGAAACGTCCGACGGTTATCACATTTCTGCGCCCGATCCCAACGGCACAGGCGCGGCCAACGCCATTGACGAAGCGCTGACTCGCGCCGGTTGTTCGACAACCGATATCGGTTACATCAATCTGCACGGCACGGCCACGCACCACAACGACGCGATGGAAAGCCGCGTCATTTCACGGCGCTTTCCTCATTGTCCGGTCAGCAGCACCAAGCCGCTCACCGGCCACACGCTGGGTGCTGCCGGTGCGCTGGAGGCGGTCGTGACCTGGTTGACGCTGACCGACAGCGCCCAGCGCCTGCCGCCGCACTTGTGGGATGGCGTTCAGGACCCGAACGATCCGCCGCTGTCGCTGGTGGCGTTGCATGCGCACGCGAAAGCGCCGGTACGGGCGGCGCTCTCAACCTCGTTCGCCTTTGGCGGCAGCAATACGGCGTTGCTGCTGAAAACAACGTAACGGTTTCAGGCCATGAGTTACCGCCCGATCGTCGATTATCTGTTGCACCGACCGCCGATGGTATTGCTCGACCGCGTGATCGAAGCCGCCGAATCGCACATCGTCTGCGAAGCCGCCATTCAAGTGGACAGCCCGTTTTGCGATGGCGCTGCCGTTCCCGGCTGGGTCGGCATCGAGTATATGGCGCAAACCATCGGCGTTCTGGCCGGCTGGCGGGCGCTGGCGAAGCAGTTGCCGGTCAGAATCGGCTTTCTGGTCGGGACGCGCCATTACCAAAGTCATGCGCCGCAGTTCCCGGTCGGTGAAGTATTGCGCGTCACCGCAGATGAGGAGTTGATGGCCGATGGCGGTCTGGTGGCGATGCGTTGTACGATACACGCTGTTGCTGGCGTCCTGCTTGCCGAGGCCTCATTGCTGGTTTTCCAGCCTGACGATCTGGACGCCTACCTGCAACAAACCTTATCCGCCCGCGAGAACACTTCGGGCTAAAATAGCATTATTTATTGATCAAAAAACCGGCATGTCTGCACCCGCTTCCAAAACCATACTGATCACCGGCGCCAGTCGGGGCATTGGCCGCGCCATTGCTTTGCGTCTGGCGCAGGACGGGTTCGATATCGTCGTCCACTGTCGCAGCCAGCGCGTTCAAGCCGAAACCGTCATTGAAGCCATCGCCAGTCAGGGACGGCAGGCGCGGTTGTTGATGTTCGACATTGCCGACCGCGAAGCGACACGACAGGCGCTGGAAGCCGACGTCACCGCGCACGGCGTTTATTACGGCGTGGTGTGCAACGCGGGGGTGACCGCCGACAATGCTTTTCCGGCCATGCCCGCCGCCGACTGGGACCGTGTACTCGAAACCAATCTCGACAGTTTTTACAACGTGCTTCACCCCCTGATCATGCCCATGGTGCAGGCGCGTTGTCCCGGTCGCATCGTTACGCTGTCGTCGGTTTCGGGCATCGCTGGCAATCGTGGGCAAGTCAATTACAGTGCTGCGAAAGCCGGTATCATCGGCGCCACCAAAGCGCTGGCGCTGGAGCTGGCGAAGCGACAGATCACCGTCAACTGCGTTGCCCCCGGCCTGATTGATACCGAGATGGTGTCACCGGAAGTGGTCGAACACGCGCTTCCGATGATCCCCGTGCGACGTATCGGGAAGCCGGAAGAAGTCGCCGCCGCCGTCGCTTTTCTGATGCGTGAGGATGCGGCTTACATTACCCGGCAGGTCATTACTGTCGATGGAGGCATGTTATGAGCCGCCGCCGTGTCGTCGTCACCGGCATGGCCGGCATCAGCCCGATCGGTAACAACTGGCCGGAAGTCGAACGCGCCCTGCGCGCCCGACAAAACGCCGTTCGCCATATGGACGAATGGGACGATATCGTCGGACTCAACACCCGCCTCGGCGTACCGGCGGCGCCGTTTGAACTGCCTGAACATTACTCCCGCAAACGCACCCGCAGTATGGGGCGCGTTGCGTTGATGGCGTGCCTTGCCAGTGAGTGGGCGCTTGCTGACGCCGGTTTGCTCGGGCATCCTGCCCTCAAGTCGGGGCGCGCCGGTGTTTCCTATGGTTCCTCGACCGGCGAACCTGACGCCGTTACCGATTTCGCGCATCTCATCAAAAACCGCTCACTCGAAGGGCTGACCGCCAACAGTTACCTGCGGATGATGGCGCACACCGCACCGGTTAACATCGCCGTCTTTTTCGGGCTGACAGGCAGGGTCATCACCACATCGAGCGCCTGCACCTCCGGCAGTCAGGGCATCGGATACGCTTACGAAGCCATCCGTTACGGCCATGCCGACGTGATGATCGCCGGAGGCACCGAAGAACTGTGCGCGTCGGAAGCGGCGGTTTTCGACGCCTTGTTCGCCACCAGCACCCGCAACGATGCGCCTGCCATGACGCCGCGTCCTTACGACCGCGACCGCGACGGACTGGTGATCGGCGAAGGCGCGGGGACGCTGATTCTCGAAGAACTCGAACACGCCCGCGCTCGTGGCGCACGGATCGTCGCTGAAATCGTTGGTTACGGCACCAACTGCGACGGCTCTCATGTGACCCAGCCGCAGGCCGAAACCATGGCCGTCGCCCTTCGGCTGGCGCTCGCCGACGCCGACCTTCCGGCGGAAGCCATCGGTTACGTGAACGGCCACGGCACGGCCACCGAGTTGGGCGACATCGCGGAAAGCCACGCCACCCACGCCGTTTTCGGCGAGAAGATGCCCATATCGTCGCTAAAAAGCTACGTGGGACACACCCTTGGCGCGGCAGGCGCTCTTGAGGCATGGATGACAATCGAGATGATGCGAACCGGCTGGTTTGCGCCGACGCTGAATCTCGAAAATATCGACCCGCGTTGTGCGCCGCTCGATTATGTGCGCGGCGAGGGGCGCGCACTGGATTGCGAATACACGATGAGCAACAACTTTGCGTTTGGCGGCATCAACACGTCGCTGATCTTCAAACGAAGGAATTGATTTTTTTCGTCTTGTCTTACCACCCCATGAAGGAAAACCCATGAAAACACCTGCAAAAGTAACTGTTTTTACTGCCCTGCTTGTTTCCCTGTCATTGTGTGTGACCAGCGCTCAAGCCCGCGACGCCAAACACTATTTCTCAATCAAGAATGCCATCGAAATGGGCAAGGCTCAAGGGAAACTCGACAACAACATCAAATTTTACTTCGGCGACCAATCGCATCCCGCGGTCACGGTGACGCTGGCTCAAGGCGTTGTTTCCAACAAGAAAACCAGCAGAGGCGACAGGAGCAACGAAGAAGC
>JAITMH010000096.1 GCA_031277445.1 Burkholderiales bacterium | reverse complement strand
TAATTCCAGCTCATGTTGAGCAACGGTTCGGTGGCCTTGCCACCTTCCTGCTCGTACAAGCGGCGTACCGCCATCATGATGCCGGCGATATTTTTGGTGTCGTCCCTGCCTTCGCCCGGCACATCGGAACCTTTCCAGTGCCATTGCAACCAGCGACCGGAGTTGACACGCGAACCTTCTTCTTCGGCAAAGCACGACGAAGGCAGGCGGAAAACTTCGGTCTGAATCGAGGCGGGATTCACATCGTTGAACTCGCCGTGGTTCTCCCAGAAACTCGACGTTTCACAGTCAAGCGGGTCGATCCCCACAAAGTACTTGAGTTTCGACAGTGCCCGAGTGCTCTTGTTGGAATCCGGGAACATTGCCAGCAGGTTGACGCCCTGACAGATACAACCGTTCAACAGGCCGTCTTCCATCGCGCTCATCGTGTACATGAAGTCGTTGGAGCGATCCCACTTCGGCAACCAGTCATAGCCGAAATCATTATCCGGCGTGGCGTTGTCGCCGTAAAAGCTTTTCAGCAGGCTGGTGAAAAATTTGGGATAGTTGCCCCAAAAGTTGACCTGTCCCTGAACCTGCAACTTCGGTGTGGTGGCCGAAAGGAAAGTGCGAAAATCGGGATGTTGCCTTTCCGACGGCAGCGCCAGATAGCCGGGCAGCGCCGTGGCCATGATGCCGAGATCGGTGATCCCCTGCACGTTCGTGTGACCGCGCAGCGCGTTGATGCCGCCACCGGGCATGCCGATGTTGCCGAGCAACAACTGAATCATTGCCATCGCCCGAATGTTCTGGGCGCCGACCGTGTGCTCCGTCCAGCCCAGCGCGTACATCGAGGTCATCGTCTTGTGCGGCACCGACGTTTCGGCGATCAACTCGCAGGCGACCTTGAAACGGTCTTGCGTCGTACCGCAGATGTTTTCGACGACCTCCGGCGTATAACGGCTGACGTGTTCACGCAACAGGTTCCAGACGCAGCGCGGATGCGACAACGACGGGTCACGTTTGGCGAAACCCAGCTCATCGAGCTGATACGCCCAGGAGCTTCTGTTGTACGTGCGCTTCTCCGCGTCGTACCCGCTGAACAAGCCGTCGTGGAACGCGAAATCATCGCGCACCAGGAAACTGGCGTTGGTGTAATTGCGGACGTATTCGTGCTGAATCTTGTCGTTGGAAATCAGATAATGAATGACGCCCAACAAGAAAGTAATATCGGTGCCCGGCCGCAACTGCACATATTCGTCAGCTTGCGCTGCCGAACGTGTGAAACGCGGATCAATCACCAGGATTTTGGCGCCGTTATTGATTTTGGCGTCAATCGCCCAGCGGAATCCCACCGGATGCGCTTCTGCCGGATTACCACCCATAACCGTGACCAGATTGGCATTCTTGATGTCAACCCAGTGGTTTGTCATCGCACCGCGACCAAATGATGGAGCAAGACCTGCTACCGTTGGCGCGTGTCAGACACGGGCAATACAATCTACATGAACCAATCCTAAAGCACGGGAAAGTTTTTGCGTCAGGAAGCCCACCTCGTTGGTGATCGAGGTACACGCCATCAAGCTCAGCGTCGGCAACCGGTTGACGGTAACGCCTTCAGCATTCCGCTCAACGAAATTGGCGTCGCGGTCTTCCTTGATGTGACGCGCAATACGCGACAACGCCTCATCCCAACTGATCCGCTTCCAGCGGTTGGTGCCCGGTTCGCGCACCTCAGGGTAACGCAGCCGGTCGTCGCTGTGAATGAAATCGACCAGACCGGCGCCTTTCGGGCACAACGCGCCGCGACTGACCGGATGATCGGGATCACCCTCAATGTGAAAAATGGTGTCCTTGGCGTTGCCGGAACCGCTGTTCTTGCTGTACATCAGCAGACCGCAGCCGACCGAACAATACGGACACGTATTGCGTATTTCGCGGGCGCGCAGCAATTTATGCTGTCGCGCTTGCGCAAGCGCCATTCCCGGCGCAAAACCCAGTGCCACAAGTGTTGTTCCGGCCATACCGCCGGAGCAAACCTTGAAGAACTGCCTTCGATTGATTTGCATGGTTATTGCCTCCTTGTATTGAATACAGATCGGCAAACGCCATTTCACCGGGGAGACCTCTGCCGCAGCAATGCGTACGCCGAACCGCGGCGAAGATACCACAATAACGGAAAGGGAAAACACGAATACTATACCCGCATTCCCAGTAGGGTTCTGCGGTAAAAAAATACCGGGAAAGCGTTTTTTCAGCGCCGATGCCATGACATCGCCCGAAACAGCGAAACGCCGCCGTTGAGAGCAGCGCGTAGCGCGGGAAGATTTGCTCATATAAAACAGCACATTATTAAGAGAGGCTTCCTGTGGAGGCCACCTGCCCCCACGATAACCACAATGAGAAGCGGGGTACTTTGGGCGGGTGGCAAGACCGCGAAAAGACTCCTTCGGGCAAGTATCCTGCAAAAGTAAAAACGTTCTTTCTTGACGTACATCAAACAAAGTATGCTTTAAGCGGAAACGCCGTTGCTCTGATTGCGCCGCCTGACAAATGTACAATAAGCGGGATTTTTGGGAGAAGATGTGAAAAAAACCGGATTTTTGTCTGAAACCTCGTTGGCTTCGCCACCCGCTGCGTTGCCGGGAGCGCGACCCGTAACCGTGCAGCGGTACAACGGAACCACACAACCGGCTCAAGACTGGCTGGCTGAAGAAGTGCCCGTCGCACTGGTTTACAACGGCGTCTCGCATGTGGTGATGATGGCGACGCCGCAAGAACTTTCATTGCTGGCGCTCGGCTTCTCGCTGGCCGAAGGCATCGTGGCGACGCCGCAGGACATTTACGACATCGAAGAAAAGCAGGGGCAGCGCGGAATAGAAGTTCACATCGAACTGGCCGGTCGCGCCTTTGAAGCGCTGAAACAACGCCGCCGCAACCTCGTGGGGCGTACCGGCTGCGGCGTGTGCGGCACAGAACAAATCGACGATGTTTGTCGGCCCCTGCCGGTGCTGCCATTCACACAACAGTTTCCGCTCGCGGCGCTCGACCACGGACTTGCACAATTACACGACCGACAGAAATTGGGACAACAAACCGGCTGCACCCACGCTGCCGCCTGGTTGTCGCCGACGGGCGTGATACTGGGACAGTGTGAAGACGTCGGTCGCCATGTGGCGCTCGACAAACTGCTCGGCTTGCGGTCGCGGGAAGGCTGGCAGGACGGCGCCGTGCTGGTGACCAGCCGCGCCAGCTATGAAATGGTGCAAAAAGCCGCGCAATGCGGCGTCGAAATATTGTTTGCGGTGTCGGCAGCAACATCGCTGGCCGTGGATACCGCAATTCAATACGGCGTGTCGCTGATCGGCTTTTCACGTTCTGGTCGCGCCACGTTGTACACCCATCCGGAGCGGTTGAAATAAAGCCCCTCTCCCGCTTGCGGGAGAGGGTGGCCGAAGGCCGGGAGAGGGCGTTTTGAAGTCCTCCCCTTCAAGGGGAGGATTTAGGTGGGGATGGGGTTCAGCGCGTAGCCTGGACAAGCGAAGCGCAGTCCGGGAATCGTTTTATCTCACGCGGAGGCGCGGAGAACGCGGAGAGGAGCGCGTAGGTTGGCGGTGAGCGTAGCGAACCCCAACATTCAAATCTCGTAGGGGCAGGTTTCAAACCCGCCCTTTTTTATACCTCACGCGAAGCCGCGAAGAAGAAAAGCCCCCTTTCCAAAGGGGTGCCCGCCGAAGGCGGGCGGGGGGTTGATACGACACTGCACGCAACATCATGCACACAAGATGCCGCACACGCGTTGACCGTCGCCGATGGTTCGGCGGCGGTGCCGTTCGAGATTTTTTATGGTGTTGCTTGGAAGGCGTCGTCCGCCGTCGGGCAGGCGCTGCCTTGACAGCGGCTACAAACTAGACGAAACTATGCTCTTCGGGACAATCTGTCTAAATATAGTTCGGCTACTCACACAACCTGCGCTAGGTACTCACCATGAAAAAATTTGCACTCGTCGTTGTTTTTTTTCTGAGCGCAACGCCTGCGGCATGGGCTATCAACAAATGCACGAGCCCGGATGGCAAAGTGTCTTATCAAAGCACACCTTGCGAAGCAAGCTCCAGCGCAACTACGCTCAATCAAAAAAAGCAATCAGCACAGGAGGGTGCCATGACGGAGGAAAGG
>JAITMH010000064.1 GCA_031277445.1 Burkholderiales bacterium | reverse complement strand
ACTTCTTCGCGGCGCGCCGTCAGCATGATGATCGGGATCGAATCGGAGGTGTGCGCGCTGCGTAACTTGCGGCAAATCGACAACCCGTCTTCACCCGGCAACATCAGATCGAGTACGATCAAATGCGGCGGGAAACGCTGCAACGTCTTTTCAAGTTGCGTGCTGTCGGGCAGGGTGATCGTTTCCAAGCCGTTTTCTGTAAGGTAACGTTGCAGAAGATCGCGCAGGCGCGGGTCATCGTCGATCACTAAAATTCGGTAATGGCGGTCTGGAGTATTCATGACAAAATCAATCTCTGACGCGGATGGTTTAGTGTAACAATTAATTCACTTTTGAGAATAAAACAAAGTAACGAAGTGACAATAGGTGCCAATTTTGATATGAACGGTTAAAAATGATGGGCCGGGTACGCCTTTTCGGAAAAAGAAATTGTCGAAGACAGCGGTGAATGTTATTGGCATTGTTCCGAAACATGAAAGGCAACCACTGCCAACGAAAGGCAGGCTGCGACGCGAACAATACCACAAGTCTTTCAAAAAAGACTGAAGGAATGATAATCTGTTCCCTTATGCCGCGCCGCCTTGCCTGAAAGCTTCGACGCGAGCACGTCCAACTGAGGTTTTTAGGATGATCCGTTCACTGCTTGATACCGATCTTTACAAGTTCACCATGATGCAGGTGGTGTTGCATCATTTTCCGGCGGCTCAGGTCGAATACCGGTTCAAGTGCCGCAACGGCGAGGGGGTTGATCTGGCGCCGGTGGCGGACGAAATTGCCAGACAGGTCAAGGCCTTATGTGAGCTTCGCTTCACGCCGGAAGAATTGGTGTATTTGCGCGGCCTGCGTTTCATCAAGAGCGATTTCGTCGATTTGCTGGGACTGTTCAAGCTCGATGAGCGTTTCATTCGGATTTCGGGCGGGCCGGAGTACGAAAACGGTTTGGAGATTACGATCAAGGGGTCTTGGCTGCACACGATTCTTTTCGAAGTTCCGGTGTTGGCGATTGTTTCGGAAGCGTATTACCGGCATGCGGTGCCGTCGCCCGATTTCAGCGCGGGGCGGGCGCGACTGGCGGCCAAGGTCAAGCAGTTTGAAGCGGTCGAAGAAGGATTTCGCTTCGCCGATTATGGTACGCGCCGACGTTTTTCTTACGACTGGCAAGAGGAAGTGTTGCGGACGTTGCAGCAGGCGCTTCCCGACAAATTCGTCGGCACCAGCAATGTTCATTTTGCGCGAAAGTTGGGATTGACGCCGCTGGGTACGATGTCGCACGAGTACTTGCAGGCGTGTCAGGCGGTCGGCCCCCGGTTGCGCGATTCGCAGTCGTATGCGTTCAACACCTGGGCGCGTGAATACCGTGGCGATCTGGGGATTGCGTTGTCCGACGTTTATGGGATGGATGCGTTTTTGCGCGATTTCGATTTGTTTTTCTGCAAACTGTTCGACGGTGTTCGCCATGATTCGGGCGATCCGTTCGAGTGGGGCGACAAGCTGATCGCGCATTATCAGAAAATGCGTATTGATCCGCGTGGAAAGACGGTGGTGTTTTCCGATTCGCTGACGCCTGAACTGGCGATTCGTCTGTTTCATTATTTCAAGCACCGTGTGAGTGCTTCGTTCGGGATCGGCACCAATTTGACCAACGATCTCGGCTATCTGACATTGCAGAATGTGATCAAAATGACGCGCTGCAACGGTCAATCGGTAGCGAAGATCAGCGATTCGCCGTCCAAGGCGATGGATCACGATCCGAAATACGTCAACTACCTTCGTGAAGTGTTTCAAACATCTGAAGAAGCGCCCGCCTTATCGAAAAAGGACTCCTGCTCATGAACAATCCCGGAACGTTTACGCCGCTACAAACGGCGGTAAGACCGGTCAAAGACCGTCGCTTGCGGCTCAACGATATTCTGAAACTGATGGTGGCCGATGGTCTGGTCAAAATGGAGGACGCGAGAAAATTCGCCAGAGCCAAAGCGATGCGGTTCGGCGAACCGCTGGAACGTATCGCGATGCAGCAATGGAAATCGTTGCAGCCGCCGCATCGGGAGTTGACGGTCGATGCGCTGGTCGAATGGCTGGCGGGAAAATTGGGTGTTCCTTATTTCCATATCGACCCGTTGAAGATCGACATGTTTGCGGTGACGCAAACGATGTCCAATGCCTATGCGGAGCGTTACCGGATTCTGCCGGTGTTGTTAACGCCGACCAAACTGACCGTGGCGACCGGTGAGCCGTTCGTTCGGGATTGGGTTGATGAATTGAGCCACGTTCTGAAGCGCGAAGTTGAAGTTGTTTTTTCAAATCCGGCAGACGTGCGCCGCTACATCGGCGAGTTTTATAACCTGGCGCGCTCAATGAAGCAGGCGCAGGAACACACCAAAGGCAGTGTCGCGCTGGCCAGTAATTTTGAGCAACTGGTTGAATTGGGCAGCACCGGACATCTCGATGCCAACGACCGCCACATCGTCACCATCGTCGATTGGCTGTGGCAATACGCGTTTGAGCAACGCGCCTCCGACATTCACGTTGAACCGAGACGTGAGGCCGGTATCGTCCGCTTTCGGATCGACGGCGTATTGCACTCCGTTTATAACCTGCCGATTCCGGTGCTGGCCGCGATGACCTCGCGGATCAAACTGTTGGCGCGAATGGAAATCGTCGAGAAACGGCGACCACAGGATGGCCGAATCAAAACCTCTGCGGCCGGCAAGGAAATCGACCTGCGTATTTCGACAATGCCGACCGCGTTCGGTGAAAAAATTGTGATGCGGATTTTTACGCCGGAAGTGCTGGTGCGCAGTTTTTCGGACTTGGGTTTTTCCGAAGAAGACCGCGAGTATTGGGACAGATTTATCGCCGCGCCCAACGGCATCATTCTCGTGACCGGCCCGACCGGTTCCGGAAAAACGACGACGCTGTATTCGACATTGCGTCTGCTGGCGAAACCCGAAGTCAACGTTTGCACCATTGAAGACCCGATAGAAATGATCGAGCCGCTCATCAATCAAATGCAAGTGCACCATGCGATAGGCGTCAACTTTGCCTCCGGCGTGCGTACCTTGTTGCGGCAAGACCCGGACATTATCATGGTCGGCGAAATCCGCGACAGAGAAACCGCCGATATGGCAGTGCAAGCGGCGCTGACCGGACACCTTGTATTGTCAACCTTGCACACCAACGACGCGCCAAGCGCGTTAACGCGATTGCTTGATCTTGGCGTACCCGGTTATCTGATCAACTCCACATTGCTCGGCGTGATGGCGCAGCGCTTGATTCGCACACTGTGTCCGAAATGCAAAGCCGCCGATGGTGAAGTCGATGATGCGGCCTGGGATGTTCTCGCTAAAGGCTTCAATTTGGAGCGGCCTGCACATGTTCATCGAGCGGTCGGTTGCCTCGATTGCCGGATGACCGGATACCGAGGACGAATCGGCTTGTACGAAATCATGGAAATGAGCGCGGGCATGCGGAAATTGACGCAAGCGCATTCCGACGATGCGACGTTGCGCGAACAGGCTTTCAAAGACGGCTTGCGACCCTTGCGTCTGTCCGGCGCACTGAAAGTTCTGGAAGGCACCACGACAGCCGACGAAGTGCTGAAAGTGGTGCCGATTGATTGATTTGTAGATGAGTTGTAGGTTGGCGGTGAGCGAAGCAAATCCCAACATCAGGGATCAGAGGTCAGGAGTCAGGGATCAGAAAACCATCTCACGCGAAGGCGTGGAGAAAAAAGCGTTTAACCACGAAAAACACGAAAAGCACGAAAAAAAAAGAACTGTCATTCTGCGCGAAGTCGCAGAACCGGGAACCCTCTTTCCGGCGCAAAGCGCCGCTAATTTGAATGTTGGGTTGTTGGACTGCGCCGCGTTGCGGCTTGTCCAACCTACACGGGCTTAATTTTCTATGCGTTCTTTGCGGTAAATTTTTTCTGGATTGCTTCGCTTCGCTCGCAATGACGCCCAAGATTTCAGAGCCGTAGGCTGGGATGGAACGAAGTGGAATCCCAGCTTCAAGTTACGTAGAAAACCCAAAGCGCTGGGATTACGCTGCGCTTCATCCCAGCCTACACGCGCTACTCAGGACTGCAATTCCGACCGCGTTATTTAACGCGATGGGGAGAGGTATAGCCCTGATCCGGCGGCGGTGCCAAGCGGTTGACGGCGGTACTATTTTTTAGTACCATTGCGGGCATGAGACGAAAAAACGAGAGAACGCTTGCGCTGATCTTTTCCCGTCCTGTCCCCTCTGGCGTGGCATGGCGGGACATCGAAGCCTTGTTCAAGGACTTGGGCGGCGAGATCAGCGAACGCGAAGGCTCCCGTGTCGGTGTGCGTTTGTTCGGCGAGATTCGCGTTTTCTACCGTCCGCACCCAACACCGATGACGGACAAGGGCGCGTTGGCTTCGATCAAGAAATGGCTGGAAGAAAACGGAGTGACACCATGAACAACATTATGACTATCAACGGGCAACAGGCCGTAATTTCGTTTGACCCTGAGATCAATCTGTTTCGTGGCGAGTTTGTTGGGCTTGCCCAAGGCGGCGCGGACTTTTACGCAGGCGATGTGAAGGGGCTTTTGCGCGAGGGCAAACGCTCTCTCGCCGCTTACGTGGAGATGTGCCGCGAGGACGGTGTGGAGCCGTTTCAGAAATTCTCCGGCAGGTTTAACGCACGAATCCCGCCAGTGCTTCACGCGAAGGCGAAGGCGGCGGCGGCGGCTAGCGGAAAAAGTCTTAATCAGTGGGTTGCCGAAACGCTGGAGGCTGCTACGGTTTAGCAAGCGTAGCCTGGACAAGCGAAGCGCGTCATTCTGCGCGAAGCCGCAGAACCGGGAACCTTCTTTCCGGCGCAAAGCGCCGCTAATTTGAATGTTGGGTTGTTGGACTGCGCCGCGTTGCGGCTTGTCCAACCTACGCGAGCTAAATTTTCTATGCGCTCTTTGCGTTCTTTGCGGTTACTTTTCTTCTGGGTTGCTTCGCTTCGCTCGCAATGACGCCTTTCTTCTTCGCGGCTTCGCGTGAGACACAGCTTCAATGCGGCACCGTCAGCGTGAGCCTCAAGCCAAGAGCTTTGGCGATACTGTGTAGTGTGCTGATGCGTGGGTTCCCGTTTGGAGAAAGCGCGTTGTAAAGCCCGGCGCGTGTCAATCCGGCATCCTTTGCCAGTTGGGACATATTACGCGCCCGCGCAATGTCGGACAGCACCAACGCCATGAAAGCCGGATCGTCGCCTGCTTCCTCCTGTGCGGCTTCGAGATAGGCCACGATGGCTTCCTCGCTGTCAAGGTATTTTGCCGCGTCAAATTCGGAAAAGGTAACTGTCATGATTTATCTCCACTCTTTCGCAATGAGTTTTGCGGCCTTGATGTCGGCCTCCTGAGTACTTTTGTCCTCGCCGCACAACAGGATTATGATCTCGATGCCACGCCGCATGAAATACACTCGGTAACCGGGGCCGTAGTCGATACGCAATTCCGAAAGCCCTTCGCCAACGGGTTTCACGTCACCAGCGTTGCCTTCTTTCAATCTGCGCAAGCGCGTTGCAATCAGCGCCCGAGCGCGAACGTCGCGCAACTTGAGCATCCACGCCTCAAAGACGCTGCTTTCGATCAATTTCAGCATTTGCAAATTATAGTTTTCACATTGAGCTGTGTCAATTATATTTTACACTTCGGGAGCCTTCTTTCCGGCGCAAAGCGCCGCTAATTTGAATGTTGGGTTGTTGGACTGCGCCGCGTTGCGGCTTGTCCAACCTACACGGGCTTAATTTTCTATGCGTTCTATGCGTTCTTTGCGGTAAATTTTTTCTGGATTGCTTCGCTTCGCTCGCAATGACGCCTTTCTTCTTCGCGGCTTCGCGTGAGATAAAAAACCGTCATTCTGCGCGAAGCAAAGCGGAGTAACCTCCCCCGCAGTGCTTTGTAAGGGCGGGTTTGAAACCCGCCCCTACACGCGCCGAATTACCCGGCCGCCTCCCGTGACGCACGCTTGCGTTCATGCTCTTTCAAAAAGCGTTTGCGGATACGGATGGATTGCGGCGTGATTTCGGCCAGTTCATCGTCGGCGATGAATTCCACGGCGTATTCGAGGGTGAGTTTGATCGGCGGCGTTAACAGGACGGCGTCGTCTTTGCCGGAGGCGCGAACGTTGGTGAGTTTTTTTCCTTTGATCGGGTTGACGACCAGATCGTTGTCGCGGCTGTGAATGCCGATCACCATGCCTTCGTACAATTTATCGCCGGGCGAGACAAACATGCGGCCACGCTCTTGCAGGTTCCACAGTGCGTAGGCGACGGCTTCGCCGTTTTCCTGCGAAACCAGCACACCGTTACGACGTTCGGGGATGTCGCCTTTGACCGGAGCGTAGCTGTCGAACACATGGCTCATGATGCCGGTGCCGCGTGTCAGGTTCAGAAATTCGCCTTGAAAACCGATCAGGCCGCGTGCCGGAATCCGGTAATCAATTCGCGTGCGACCACGGCCATCGGCTTCCATGTGAGCCATTTCGCCGCGACGTTGGCCGAGCACTTCCATCACGCCGCCTTGATGCGCGTCTTCGACATCGACTGACAGAAATTCATAAGGCTCACAAGTAACGCCGTCGATGTCACGCAGGACGACACGCGGCCTTGATACGGCCAGTTCGTAGCCTTCGCGGCGCATGTTTTCGATCAGGATCGTCAAGTGCAGTTCGCCGCGTCCCGAAACCAGAAACACGTCGGTGTCTTTGGTGTCTTCAACGCGCAATGCGACGTTGGTCAATGTTTCTTTTTGCAATCGGTCACGAAGGTTGCGCGAGGTGACGTATTTTCCTTCGCGTCCGGCGAGCGGTGAGGTGTTGACTTGAAACTGCATCGACAGCGTTGGTTCATCAATGGCGATGGGTGGCAGCGCTTCGGGTTCGGCGGTGTCGGCCAGCGTGGTGCCGATGGAAAGGTCGTCGATGCCGCTGACCAGCACGATGTCGCCCGCTTCGCCTTCGTCAATCGGTGCGCGGTCGAGGCCGGAGAAGCCGAGCACTTGCGAAATTTTGGCGCGTACCGGCGTATCGTCGGGTGTTAGCGCGACCACTTCCTGGTTGGGACGCAAACGACCGCGACGAATACGGCCAATGCCGAGTCTGCCGATGTACGATGAGTAATCAAGTGCGCTGATCTGAAATTGCAGCGGCCCGTCGGGGTCGCCCTCAGGAACCGGCACATGCGACAGAACAGTCTCAAAGAGGAGGCGCATGTCGCCTTTGGCGGCTTCGCCGGAATAGACGGCGTGAATGTCGGTCGTCGCCCAGCCGTTTAGCGCCGAAGCGTAGATGACCGGAAAATCGAGTTGCGCTTCGGTCGCGCCGAGACGGTCAAACAAATCGAAGGTTTGATTGACCGCCCATTCGGGACGTGCGCCGGGACGATCCACTTTGTTGACGACAACGATGGGATGCAGATGTTGACGCAACGCTTTCATCGTCACGAAGCGCGTTTGTGGCATCGGCCCTTCGACGGCATCCACCAGCAACAGCACACCATCGACCATGCCCAACACGCGCTCGACTTCGCCGCCGAAATCGGCGTGTCCGGGCGTATCGACGATATTGATACGCGCATCGCCGTAACGAATCGCGCAATTTTTCGAGAAAATGGTGATGCCGCGTTCGCGCTCAATGTCATTGCTGTCCATGACCCGTTCGCTGACGGTTTGATGCTTGGCGAAGGTGCCGGACTGGACGAGCAGTTTATCGACCAGCGTGGTTTTGCCGTGATCGACGTGCGCAATGATGGCGATGTTGCGTAATTGACGGGAAGACATAAATACAATTCGATTGAGCAGGTGCTGCGGTGGGCGGGAACCCGGATAAAAAAGGGACGCAGGAGCGCCGGAAAGAGGGCTTCAGCGTACGAAAGGTCGCAAATGTATCATTTTTTTCCGGGATCGCGTCAGCTTTTTTCAGTTTCGCTAAGGTTTCCGGTATAGTTACGTCATTGGTTTAACAGGAGTTTTCGTTGAGTGACATGAGTTTTTCCGAGTTGGGATTATGCCCGGAAGTGTTGAAGGCCGTCGAAGAAGCGGGCTACACGACGCCGACGCCGATCCAGCGGCAGGCCATCCCTGTGGTTTTGGCGGGGCATGATGTGATGGGCGGCGCACAAACCGGCACCGGCAAGACAGCCGGTTTTACCCTGCCGCTGTTGCACAAACTGGTGCCGTTCGCCAACACCAGTCCGTCCCCGGCGCGACATCAGGTGCGGGCGCTGGTGTTGACGCCGACCCGCGAATTGGCGATTCAGGTTGAAGCCTCGGTGCAGACCTACGCAAAATATACCGGGTTGCGCTCGACGGTTGTCTATGGCGGCGTCAACATCAAACAGCAGACTCCAATCGTCAAAGCGGGCGTCGAAATTCTGGTGGCGACGCCGGGGCGTTTGCTCGATCACCTTGAACAAAAAAGCGTGTCCTTGTCGCAAGTCACGTATTTTGTGCTTGATGAGGCCGACCGGATGCTCGACATGGGATTTATTCCCGACATCCGGCGGATCATGAAACACCTGCCGAAAGAGCGGCAAAGTTTGCTGTTCTCGGCGACCTTCTCGGCGGACATCAAAAAGCTCGCCGAAGACATGCTGAAAGCGCCGAAATTGATCGAAGTGGCGCGTCGCAACGCGGCGGCTGAAACCGTCAAACAAAGCGCGTATCATTGCCCGTCCGATCAAAAGCGTGCGTTGCTCGAACACCTCGTCAAATCGCGCAACCTGTGGCAAACCCTGTGCTTCGTTCGCACACGGCATGGCGCGTCGCGTTTGGCGCGGCTTCTCGAAAAAGCCGGTTTGGCGGCGGAAGCGATTCACGGCGACAAAACACAATCGGCGCGTATCGCCTCGCTGGAAAAATTCAAAGAAGGCAAAACGCAGATTCTGGTAGCGACCGACGTGGCGGCGCGTGGCCTCGATATTGAGGAATTGCCGGTCGTCATCAATTACGAAATGCCGAACGTCCCCGAGGATTACGTACACCGGATCGGTCGCACCGGTCGCGCTGGCGCTGAGGGCGAAGCGATCTCGCTGGTGTCGCCCGACGAGGAAAAATACCTTGTCGAAATCGAAAAACTGATCCGCAAGAAAATCGAGCGCGTCGAAGTCGAAGCGGGTGTGCTGGAAGCGCCGCGACGTACCGCGTCGCACGCCGGCGAAAGCAGCAGAAGCGGCAAGCCGTCGTCCGAACGCAAGCCATCGTCCGAACGCACAACCCGCAGGGGCGGCAATCTGTCGCCTGAACGCACAACACGCAAGAGCAGCAACCTGCCGTCCGAACATGTGACAGGACGGTCACGTCAGGAAGAACGCGAAGCGTCTTACGCCAAGAACCCCGATCAACCGTTGCCGAAAAAATCGGCGCGTTCTTCGGTAAAGGGTGGTGTGCCGCCAAACGCAGCGCTGATGCGCCAGCACCTTGCGGTATTGGGGCGTGGTCTGGCATCAAAGCAAAGGCCGGTACCGGCACTGCTGATGAAGCGCCCGAAACAAGCGGAAACCCATGCCGATCAAGGGAGCGCGAAAGAAAACAGTCCGGGAGCGACCACCGGAAGACGGCGGTCAACGAAGAAAAAGAAAGAGGAATAATTGGAACAGGAATAGAGAACAGGGAGTATGAGGATGAATGATTTTGAGGCGCAGCTTCTTCGAGAAATTAAAAAATTTCGTTATACGGTTATTGGTATTGTTCTGGTTGTAATCGTTTTATCTATAGCGTTCGTCTGTTATTTGCAAGAGCACTCATCGGTTTTCTATAGATATGAGGTAACGAAGAAATCCGAGCTTTCTCAGTGTGACGACGAATCCTTTGATTTTAACCAGAAAGCGAAAGAGCTTTTCGAGACGGGCAAGCACAAAGAAGGCATTCTTTTGTCAGAGGAACGAATAGAAACATGCCCCTTTGATGCTCATGCGTGGTTCTATAAGGCAAGGGCTTTGGCTATGGAGAAGCAATGGGATGATGCGCTCGAATCCCTTGGGAAAGCAGGAGTACTAAATCCTGATTTGTACTACATGCATATTAAGCCCTTGAGTGAGCTGATAATATGGAGCAAGGGGCGGGATCTGTCGCCTTAAAAACACAAAAAGCGCCTTGCGGGCGCTTTTTGAAGATGGAGAATCGGGATTCTGATTCCTGACCTCTGATCCCTGACTACGCTACCGCCATTCCCTTGAT
>JAITMH010000048.1 GCA_031277445.1 Burkholderiales bacterium | reverse complement strand
TTCAAGGGGAGGATTTAGGTGGGGATGGATTGCTGGATTGCTTCGCTTCGCTCGCAATGACGCCGCTCTTCTCCGCGCTCTCCGCGCCTTCGCGTGAGAGGGTGCTTTTCCGATCCCTGATCCCTGACCTCCGCTCCCTGACCTCTGTTTCCTGATTATAATGAAAGCCCTCGTGCTCACCAAAAACGGCTTCCCCATGAAACACGCTACCGCGCCCCAAATTCCCGACGGCCTTCACTATCGGGCGCGCCGCGAGCGTCTGCTGCAAACGGTACGCAAAACATACGGCGGCGGACTGGTGCTGATGCCGACCGCGCCGGAGATGTTTCGCAGCCGTGACACACTGCTTTCTTACCGGCCGGAAAGTTATTTTTACTATCTTTCAGGTTTTCCCGAGCTCGAAGCCGTGCTGGCGCTGTCGTGCGACAGCGCGGGAGAAACGCGCCACCTCCTTTTTTGCCGCGAGAAAAACCTTGAACGCGAAACCTGGGATGGCTATCGCTTTGGCCCCGAAGCCGCCCGTGAAACATTCTCCTTCGATGAAGTTTTTCCGATTTCGGCGTTGACCGAACAATGGCCGACGCTGGCGATGAACCAACCGGCGTTGCTCACGCCGCTCGGACTGTACCCCGACTGGGACAGCGCTGTCACCCGACGAATGGGTGTTCTTCGCGCACAAGCACGATCCGGTAACACGCCGCCCGCTTGCATCGTTGATGTGCGCGATTTGCTTGATCCGATGCGAATGTTCAAGGACGAACAAGAGATTGCGTTGATGCGCCACGCCGCTTCCATCACCGCGCAAGCGCACGTTCGGGCGATGCGTTTTGCGCGCCCCGGTCATTTTGAATATCAGATTGAGGCCGAGTTGCAGCACGAATTTCTGATGCACGGCGCACAAGCAGCGTATTCGCCCGTCGTCGCCAGCGCTGAAAATACATGTATTTTACATTACACAAACAATCGCCGACAAATCAACACCGGCGAGTTGTTGCTGATCGACTCTGGTTGTGAATACCAGAGTTACGCCGCCGATATCACGCGCACCTTCCCCGTTGGCTGTCGCTTCAGCGCCGCGCAAAAAGACATTTATGAACTGGTGCTGGCCGCGCAGCGCGCCTGTTTTGATGCGCTGAAACCGGGCGCACCGTTCCACGCTTTCCACGATGCGGCAGAGCGTGTGCTGGCGCAGGGGATGATTGATCTGAAACTGATCGAAGGCTCGCTTGATGCCGCGCTTGAAACCGGCAGCTTCAAACGCTTTTACATGCACCGCGCCGGTCACTGGCTCGGACTGGATGTACACGACGCCGGACATTATCGGCGCGGCGAACACGGTGAAGCGCCAACGTTGCTCGAACCGGGCATGGTGCTTACTGTCGAACCCGGCTGCTACATTCGCGCAGATGAAGATGTTCCCGCCGCGTTTCACAACATCGGTATTCGAATCGAAGACGATGTGTTGATCACGAAAGACGGTATCGACATTCTGACCGACGACGCGCCGAAAAGTGTCGCGGAAGTGGAAGCTTTATGCGCGGAATGATGAAACGCAACAGACGACGAAACTCATGATAAACCCTTCAACAACAAACAAACCTTCCACCGCGCTTGCAGAACGCTGGCGTCGCTTTCTCTCGCCGCGACGAATCGGCGCAACAGAGCACGTTGCGCCCGCGCCGGATCGCAGCGTGTTTCAGCAGGACTACGACCGCATCGTTTTTTGCTCGGCGTTTCGGCGGCTCAAAGACAAGACGCAGGTGTTTCCGCTGGCGCAAAGCGATTATGTGCGCAACCGATTGACGCACAGTCTGGAAGCGTCGTGTGTTGGGCGTTCGCTGGGAACTGCCGTGGGGCGGGTGCTGGTGGCGCGTCATCAGTTGGAAGATGTATTGCACGCCTCGGATTTCGGCGCCGTTATTGCGGCGGCGTGTCTGGCGCACGATATCGGCAACCCGCCGTTCGGACATGCGGGCGAGGACGCGATCCGCGAATGGTGTGCGCAACCCGGCGGTGCGCTTGACCGCTTGCAATTGACCGGCGCACAACGCGCAGACTTCGAACGTTACGAAGGCAACGCGCAGGGATTCCGCGTGTTGACCGCATTGCAAAGCCCTTCAAACCCTGGCGGTTTGCAGTTGACGGCGGCAACGTTGATGGCGTTCGCCAAGTATCCATGTGCCTCAAAGACAGAAATACCGCTTGATGGTCGTTCGACCAGAAAATTTGGCTTTTTCCAAAGCGAGGCGGCGCTTTTCCGCGAAGCGGCAGCTGCGGTCGGCATGGTCGAGCGAACTGCCGGAGCATGGTGGCGGCACCCGTTGGCGTTTCTGGTTGAAGCTGCCGACGATATTTGTTACCGCATCGTCGATCTCGAAGACGCGGCGCGTATCGGTGTGATTCCGGCAAAAGACGTTGAAGCGTTTCTGCTCACCGTCGCCGGCGGCGAAGCACGCGCCACACGACTCGGCAACATCGTCGAACCGAAAGAACGCATTGAATACCTGCGCGCCAAAGCGATTGGCCGGTTGGTCGAAGAAACCGCCGAGATTTTTTTGAGCCACGAAACGGCCATCGTCGATGGAAATTACGATGAGGCGCTTCTCAGTGAGTCGCAGGTCGCTGCAACACTGAAACAAATCGAAAAACTGTCGCACGAAAAAATTTACATCGCACGATCCGCGATGGAAATCGAGGCGGCGGGTTGCGAGGTACTTTCCGGTTTGCTCGATCTTTTTTTCACCGCCGTTTCGGAGTGGTTTGATGCGCCGAATAAAGAAAACGCGCCGATCCGCAGTCGCGTTTTGATACCGTTGCTGCCATCGCAGTTTCTCGGCAATGGCAATGTTCCCGACACCGATCCTTATCTTCGTTTGCTGAAAGTGGTCGATTTTGTTTGCGGCATGACCGACTCTTACGCGATCACACTGTACCGGCGATTGAAAGGGATTGAGCTGCCGGGGTGATCAGGTGTCAGGTATCAGAGGTCAGGAATCAGAAAAGCACCTCACGCGGAGGCGCTGAGAACGCGGAGAAAAAATCTTAACCACGAAAAACACGAAAGTCACGAAAAAAATCTGCGCGAAGCGCGCAGGTTGGCGGTGAGCGAAGCAAACCCCAACATTTGCCTCACGCGAAGGCGCGAAGCCGCGAAGAAGAATCCGAAGCTCCTTCCCCCGCTTGCGGGGGAAGGTTGGGATGGGGGGTGCAGGAATCAGAGGTCAGGTGTCAGGAATCAGAAGGGCGTCATTGCGAGGAACGAAGTGACGAAGCAATCCAGTGTTTTTTCGATGCGCATTTTTCTGGATTGCTTCGCTTCGCTCGCAATGACGCCGTTTTGGTTTTACACGAAGCTGCGAAGATGCGTTTTAAAGCCCCCTTTCCAAAGGGGGTGTCGGCAAAGCCGACGGGGGTTTGTCGTCGGAGCGCGGGCGTCTCGCCCGCAACAACAAAAAGCGCCCTCTCCCGGCCTTCGGCCACCCTCTCCCGCAAGCGGGAGAGGGGAAGCAAACCCCCGCCCGCCTTCGGCGGGCACCCCCTTTGGAAAGGGGGCTTTAGCTCCGCGCTCTTCGCGTCTTCGCGTGAGGCGGTTTTTGTGGTTTCTCTGACTCCGCTACGCTACGCGCAGAATGACAGAGTTCTGGTACCTGACGCCCCCATCCCCACCCCGACCCTCCCCTTGAGGGGAGGGAGACTTCGCGCTCTTCGCGTTCTTTGCGGTTAATTTTTTTCTGGATTCCC
>JAITMH010000014.1 GCA_031277445.1 Burkholderiales bacterium | reverse complement strand
AATTGTTTCGACAGCACGCTTGTGATCGCCGCCGTCAGGGTCGTCTTCCCGTGATCAACGTGTCCTATCGTGCCAACGTTAACGTGCGGCTTCGTCCGCTCAAATTTTCCTTTGGCCATGATCGTTTCCTAGTCTTTCGTCCATTACTTCTTGTTGATAATCGCGTCCGCTACTTGCTTCGGCGCCTCTGTATAATGCTTGAATTCCATCGTGTAGGTCGCCCGTCCTTGCGTCAGCGACCGCAGCGTTGTTGCATAGCCGAACATTTCAGCCAGCGGCACTTCGGCGCGAACCACTTTGCCACCACCGACCATATCTTCCATTCCCTGAATAATGCCGCGACGCGACGACAAATCGCCCATCACGTCGCCCATTTTTTCTTCGGGTGTTTCGATTTCCACTGCCATCATCGGTTCCAGCAACACCGGGCTGGCTTTACGCATCGCGTCTTTGAAGCCCATCGACGCGGCCATACGGAAGGCGTTTTCGTTCGAGTCAACGTCGTGGTACGAACCATCGAACAGCGTCACTTTAACGTCAACCACCGGAAAGCCCGCCAGCACACCGGCAGGCAGTGTTTCTGTGAGACCGCGCTGTACGGCGGGAATGTATTCACGCGGAACAGCGCCGCCCTTGATTTCGTCAACGAACTCGAAACCTTTTCCGGCTTCGTTCGGCTCGACCCGAAGCCAGACGTGACCGTATTGACCACGACCACCGGACTGTTTGACGAATTTGCCTTCGGTTTCGCCCGACGGCTTGCGAATGGTTTCGCGGTACGCCACTTGCGGCGCACCGACGTTGGCATCGACCGTAAATTCGCGCTTCATCCGGTCAACAATGATTTCGAGATGCAACTCGCCCATGCCGGAGATGATGGTTTCGCCCGATTCTTCGTCGGTGCGAACACGGAACGACGGGTCTTCCTGCGCCAGACGGTTGAGCGCCAGACCCATTTTTTCCTGATCGGCCTTGGTCTTCGGCTCCACGGCAACGTGAATCACCGGCTCCGGAAACTCCATCTTTTCCAGAATGATTTGTTTGTTGACATCGGAAAGCGTTTCGCCGGTCGTCACATCTTTCAATCCGACCACGGCAGCAATGTCACCAGCGCGCACTTCCTTGATTTCCTGACGGTCATCGGCGTGCATTTGCAGCAAACGCCCGATCCGTTCCTTGCGGCCTTTCACGGTATTGATGATGGTGTCGCCGGAATTCAGTGTTCCCGAATAGACGCGGATAAAAGTCAACTGCCCGACATACGGGTCGGTCATGATCTTGAACGCCAACGCCGCGAACGGTTCCTTATCATCGGCCTTGCGCGAATCTTCGTCGCCGTTGTCTTTAAGCCCTTTGACCGGCGGAATGTCGCACGGCGCCGGCAGAAATTCGATCACGGCGTCCAGCATCCGCTGCACACCCTTGTTCTTGAACGCCGTCCCGCACAGCATCGGATGGATTTCGCAGGCGATTGTCCGCAAACGAAGTCCCTTGATCACCTCGTCGTCGGTCAATTCGCCGCCTTCGAGGTATTTGTTCATCAGTTCTTCGTTGGCTTCTGCTGCCGCTTCCACCATTTTTTCGCGCCATTCCTTGGCCTGCGCGAGAAGTTCCGACGGAATGTCCACATAGTCGAACTTCATGCCCCGGCTGGCCTCATCCCAGATGATCGCTTTCATCTTGATAAGATCAACCACGCCTTTGAACGTGTCCTCGGCGCCGATTGGAATCACCACCGGCACCGGATTCGCACGCAGGCGCGTGCGCATTTGCTCGTAAACCTTGAAGAAGCTGGCGCCGGTGCGATCCATCTTGTTGACAAACGCCAGACGCGGCACCCCGTATTTGTTCGCCTGCCGCCACACCGTTTCCGATTGCGGCTGCACACCGCCGACCGCGCAATACACCATGCACGCGCCGTCAAGCACACGCATCGACCGCTCGACTTCGACCGTAAAATCGACGTGTCCGGGCGTGTCGATCACGTTAACCCGATGCTCCGGAAAATTATTGCCCATCCCCTTCCAGAAACAGGTTACCGCTGCCGAAGTGATGGTGATACCGCGCTCACGCTCCTGCTCCATCCAGTCGGTGGTCGCAGCGCCATCGTGCACTTCGCCCATTTTGTGCGAAACGCCCGTATAGAAAAGAATGCGTTCAGTCGTCGTCGTCTTGCCCGCATCAATGTGCGCGCTGATTCCGATGTTACGGTAACGCTCAATAGGTGTCGTTCGTGCCACGTTAGTCTTGTATCAAAAACACGACAGGCAGCCGTCAAGGCTTACGCCATCGCGCAAGTTAAAAAAATTAGAAACGGAAATGGGAGAATGCCTTGTTTGCTTCGGCCATCCGGTGGACTTCTTCGCGCTTTTTCACCGCGCCGCCACGATTTTCGGAAGCATCCAACAGTTCGCCGGCAAGCCGTGCGTCCATTGATTTTTCACCGCGTTTACGCGCCGCTTCGCGCAGCCAGCGCATTGCCAGCGCCGACCGGCGGGTAGGCCGCACTTCGACCGGCACCTGAAAATTGGCGCCGCCGACGCGACGGCTTTTAACTTCCACCATCGGTTTGGCGTTGGCCAGCGCCGCCGTGAACACCTCAAGCGGGTCTTTACCGGATTTTTCGCTGATATTGGCGAACGCACCATAAATAATGCGCTCGGCCACGGATTTCTTGCCGCTGGTCATCAACACATTGACGAACTTGGCGACCTCAATACTTGCGAATTTAGGGTCAGCGAGAATCTCGCGTTTGGGAACTTCTCTACGTCGGGGCATATCGTCCTCGAATGGTTTGTTCGTGCGGTCAGTCTTTCGAGCCGCTTAGTCTTTCTTGGGCCGCTTCGCGCCGTACTTGGAACGCGACTGCTTGCGGTCTTTGACGCCTGCCGTATCGAGCGCGCCGCGCACCATGTGGTAACGCACACCCGGCAAGTCTTTAACACGACCCCCGCGCAGCAACACCACCGAGTGCTCCTGAAGGTTGTGGCCTTCGCCGCCGATGTAGCTGATCACCTCAAAGCCGTTGGTCAAGCGCACCTTCGCCACCTTCCGCAACGCGGAGTTCGGCTTTTTCGGCGTCGTCGTATAAACGCGAGTGCAGACACCGCGCTTTTGTGGACACTGTCCAAGCGCAGGCACCTTGCTTTTGTACACTTCGGGCGTTCTGCCCTTGCGTACGAGCTGATTGATAGTTGGCATTCTGAATTTTCCTGAGTGGGTGGCACGGGTTCGATCCCGGGCTGCCGCATTGCTCTCTGTCGCTCTTTTGCCGAGCCGCCCGCATCCCTGCACGGCGTTCGCCCGACACCTTCCAAAGCCGCAGGCGCACCAGAAACACACCCGGCGCCGCGCCTTTCCTAAAAAGACTTGGGATTTTAACCAGCTTCCCGAATCGTGTCAAATGTCAGGGATCAGAAATCAGGGATCAGGAATCAGAGGTCAGAGACTCCCCTCTCCCGCTTGCGGGAGAGGGGCCGGGGGAGAGGGCGCTTTGAAGTCCTCCCCTTCAAGGGGAGGATTTAGGTGGGGATGGGGTTCTCTGGATTGCTTCGCTGCGCTCGCAATGACGCCGTTCTTCTTCGCGCCTTCGCGTGAGGTGCCTTCCTGATCCCTGATCCCTGACCTCTGATCCCTGTTCACGCGGAGGCGCGGAGTGTAGCCTGGACAAGCGAAGCGCAGTCCGGGAACCCTCCTTCCGGCGCGAAGCGCCACTGATTTGACGCTTGGGTTTGTTGGACTGCGCCGCTTCGCGGCTTGTCCAACCTACGCGCTGCGCGAAGCCGCAGAATCCATGCGGCGTTGGCGGGAAGCAGATTGCTTCCCCTACGGGCAAAGCGTGGCGATTTTGGCGTAGGGGCGGCAACCTGCCGCCCGCGCCTTTCTGATCCCTGTTCACGCGGAGGCGCGGAGAAAAGCTTTTTAACCACGAAAAACACGAAAATCACGAAAAAAATAGCTGTCATTCTGCGCGAAGTCGCAGAATCCATGCGGCGTTGGCGGGAAGCAGATTGCTTCCCCTACGGGCAAAGCGTGGCGATTTTGGCGTAGGGGCGGCAACCTGCCGCCCGCGCTTTTCTGATCCCTGATTCCTG
>JAITMH010000168.1 GCA_031277445.1 Burkholderiales bacterium | reverse complement strand
CTCAAGTCAGGCAAGCCTTTCAACCCCGCGCTGCATGGAGGTTGACTTTGGGTGCCGATAACAGTATCTTGTATTACGATTCCGTCTTGAGTGCCCTCAAGACGAAATCGTAATACAAGGGGCGGGTTTCAAACCCGCCCTTTTGTTTAACCGCAAAGAACGCAAAGAGCGCAAAGAAAAACCATCTCACGTGAAGGCGCGATCAGGAATCAGATGTCAGGAATCAGGTATCAGAAATGCGCGGGCGGGTTTGAAACCCGCCCCTACAAAGCACCGCGTGAGGTCGACCCGCTGGGATTCCCGCCACGCTTCGCTCGCGGCTAAAGGCCGCTCATCGCCAGCCTACGATTCTTCGCTTCGCGCAGACGATCATTTCTTTGTGATTTTCGTGTTTTTCGTGGTTAAACGCTTTTTTCCTCCGCGCCCGCGAGAGTTGATGTTTTTCTGATTCCTAATCCCTGATGCCTGACCTCTGACTCCTGATGTTGACCGATGTGACAAAACCTTGTGCCGGAAAGAGGCGCATGTGCTAACATCAACCGATAACGAAGGTGGTTAATGTTAATGGAAGACGCCAGGGGAAGACAGGACGCCGCGCTTTGGGGCGAGCATTATTCAATAGACCCATACGGACAAATATAATCGTATGTATCTGCAACGCACATTGAAAACAGCGGTAACGACCAAGGGCGCCGGATTGCACACCGGCGCCCGTGTTGCGTTGACGTTGCGACCGGCGCCGGTCGATACCGGCATTGTTTTTCATCGCACCGATCTTCCGGGCAGCGCACCGATTCCGGCGCTGGCGCATCAGGTTGGCGATACCCGTTTATCGACGCTGTTGCGCGTCGGCGATGCCAGCGTGTCAACGATTGAGCATCTGATGTCGGCGCTGGCCGGGCTGGGGATCGACAATCTGCATGTCGATGTGGCGGGGCCGGAAATTCCGATCATGGATGGCAGCGCCGGGCCGTTTATCTTTTTGTTGCAATCGGTGGGCATCGAAGAACAGGCGGTTCCGAAGAAGTTTTACAAGGTGACTGCGCCTATCGAGGTGTCCGACGGCGACAAGTGGGCGCGTTTCACGCCGCACGATGGTTTCCGACTCGATTTCACGATTGATTTTTCTCATCCGGCGTTTGGTCAGGAAAACCGGCGGGTGGTGCACGACTTCGGCGAAGACGCTTATATCAAGGACATCGCACGGGCGCGGACTTTCGGTTTCATGCAGGATGTGGAAACGATGCGGTCGATGGGGCTGGCGCTGGGCGGCAGTTTGCACAATGCGGTGGTGCTCGATGAGGTCAGTGTGTTGAACAGCGGCGGGTTGCGTTATGAAAATGAGCCGGCCAAGCACAAGGTGCTGGACGCTATCGGGGATTTGTATTTGCTCGGGCATCCGGTGATCGGCCAATATACGGCGTACAAGTCCGGGCACGCGCTGAACAATGCGCTGGCGCGGGCGCTGATCGAGCGTGAGGACGTGCGTGAAATTGTCAGTTTTCGTGCGGAGGAAGAAGTGCCGTCGGCTTTTCAGTGTTGGCGCTTGCGGCATGCCTAGACTAGAGTGGTTTTGGTTCAAATGTGTACGGTAAGCAACCCCATCCCCACCCTATCCCTCCCCTTGAAGGGGAGGGAACAAAGCGGCGTAGCGCGGAAGTGTACTCAACTAAACCGAAAACGCTCTAATTTTCACCCAAGCGGCGAATAGTTCAGGGGTTCAGGGAGGCGGGAAATGATTTTGGTGCGTTTGCTGTTGTTTCTCGGGTTGGCCGTCATCCTGGTCGCGTTTGCTGCTTTTCTGATTACGAAAGACCGCCGTTATTTACGTTTTATTGCCAAAACGCTGATATATGCGGGTGTGTTTTTTATCGGGGTGATGCTGTTTTACGCGTTTGAGCGCCTTATCCTGATTGCTTGATGCGGTGCGCAGTTTTATTTTAACTTCGCGCATTTTCAGCTTAACATCGACCAACGCCGATCATTTGCGCTTACTTACGTTTTATCAGTCGGGAAACGGCGTCTTTCAATCGGCCATCCGGCAAGCTTTTGGCCAAGGTTTGCAGCGGTGCTACTGCGGGAGGTGGGCGACGTGAGGGGATTGCCGGAGTGGTGATAAAGGCTGCCAGAGGTTGCACACGAACCCGAATTCCATTAAATTCACGGGAGTGCGAAGCCAGCGCCGTCAGCAGTTCGGGGATTTGCTGGCGAACAGCGGTTGCCAGAGCGCCGGAGGGGACGGTCAGTTCCAGTTGCCCGTCTCTTAAATCGGTGACGCGAACTTGTCCGGCGACCAGTCGCGGCAGGTGGGTGCGAACAATGCGGGTGAGCGCGGTTTCCAGTCGGTGGCGACGCAACCAGGCAGCAAGGTGAGGCTCAGTTTCGATGGCGCGAGCCAACGGGTTGAAGGATTGAGGGGGGGGCATACGTTGCGTGTTTCGCTTCGGCTCTGTTGAAATGATAATAGATGTAAGGATACTCCATTGAACATTCTCGTGGTGAGTTCTGATGTATCGAAGCCGGTACGAGCGATCGCTTTGAACTGGAGGCATGCGGCACTGGCTGCGCTGTCGGCGTTGGTGTTGTTTGTAATGTGTTCGGCGGTTTTCAATTATGCCGTGCTGAAATGGGCGGCAGCGGCAGAACGTCCCTGGTTGCAGAAAATTGTGCTGGCCGACCAACGTGCCGAGGCGTCGCGGGCGCAGGAAAAATTACAGGGACACTTGTCTGCGATGGCGGTGCGTCTGGGCGAATTGCAGGCGCAGACGGAGCGGCTCGATGCGTTGAGCACACGTCTGGCGGAGACGGCCGGATTGAAAGCCGAGGAGATGCCGACGG
The DNA here is from genome assembly GCA_031277445.1 of Burkholderiales bacterium. Lineage (GTDB taxonomy): Bacteria > Pseudomonadota > Gammaproteobacteria > Burkholderiales > Casimicrobiaceae > UBA931. The sequence continues at coordinate 8,795 of JAITMH010000168.1, read as the reverse complement.
CTGAAGCCGGTCAGGGTGGCGCCGAAACGCCGTTACCGGCGCGGGCGTTCAGCGCTTCGGAGTTGGGGTCGCTGATCGACGGGCTGACGCAGAAAATCACGGTACAAAGCGACCGTCTGAATGTGCTCGAAGGACTGTTGGTTGAGGATTCGGCCAACCGCCGCTTTTTACCCTCTCTTTTACCGGTGAACGCAAGTTGGCGATCGTCGGATTTTGGTTTCCGGATTGATCCGTTCACCGGGATGAGGGCCTTCCACGAAGGCATTGATTTTTCGGCGACGACGGGAACACCGATTGTGGCGACGGCTTCGGGCAAAGTGATTCGCGCAGAGAAGCACTCGCAATATGGTAAAATTGTCGAGATCGACCACGGTAACGGTCTGGTCACACGCTATGCGCACAGTTCAGATTTGCTGGTGAACAAAGGCGATCTGGTCGTGCGCGGACAGGCGATTGCAACGGTCGGCTCGACAGGACGGTCAACGGGGCCGCATCTGCACTTTGAGGTTCGTTTGAACGGTGTGGCGCAGAATCCGGCGCGTTTTTTAAAAACAGTGGGCGAGTCCCCGGTTTTATAAGCGCTTGTATGGCGTAAAGAATGGGCGAGGGGTGAGCAATCTCACCCCTTCACTTTTTCAGGCAGCAGAAATTTTCAATTATTTTCCACTATGATCGAGATCGGCAATTTTTTTACCCGAGTCTTCGGCAGTCGTAATGAACGGCTGTTAAAACAATATCAAGGGACGGTGCGGCAAATCAACGCGCTGGAACCGGCAATGGCGGCTTTGTCCGACGACGAATTGCGTGACAAAACGGCGGCTTTCAAAGAGCGGGTAGCGAACGGCGAAAGCCTGGAAGCGTTGTTGCCGGAAGCGTTTGCGGTGGTGCGCGAAGCGGCCAGGCGGGTGCTTAACATGCGGCACTTCGATGTGCAGTTGGTTGGCGGCATGGCGCTGCATTACGGCAAGATCGCCGAGATGCGTACCGGCGAAGGCAAGACGCTGGTCGCAACGTTGCCGGTTTACCTCAATGCGCTGGCCTGCGGAGGCGTGCATGTGATCACCGTCAACGATTATCTGGCGCAGCGCGACGCCAACTGGATGGGGCGGATCTATAAATTCCTTGGGATGACGGTCGGCGTCAACTTGTCGCAAATGCCGCACGATCAGAAGCAGGAAGCGTACGCAGCCGATGTCACTTACGGAACCAACAACGAATACGGTTTCGATTATTTGCGCGACAACATGGAGATGAGTACAAAAAGTCGCGTTCAACGCAAGCTGAAGTTTGCGGTGGTTGATGAAGTGGACTCCATCCTGATCGACGAAGCGCGTACGCCGCTGATTATTTCCGGACAGGCAGACGACAATATCGACATGTACCACCGGCTCGATGCTGTTGCGCCGAAGCTGACGCGCCAGCAGGATGAAAAAGGGTCTGGCGATTATTGGGTCGATGAAAAAGGCCGTCAAGTGTCGATGTCGGAAGAGGGGCACGAACACGCCGAAGCGTTGCTCGCCGATGCGGGATTGATTCCTGAAGGCAGCAGTCTGTACGACAGCGGAAACATTTCGTTGATGCACCACTTGAATGCGGCGCTGCGTGCGCACGCGCTGTTCCTCCGCGATCAGCACTACGTTGTGCAGAACGGCGAAGTGATCATCGTCGATGAGTTTACCGGCAGATTGATGCCGGGGCGTCGCTGGTCGGAGGGTTTGCATCAGGCGGTAGAAGCCAAGGAAGGCGTGCCGATTCAGCGCGAAAACCAGACGCTGGCGTCGATCACGTTCCAGAATTATTTCCGGATGTACGAAAAACTGGCGGGGATGACCGGTACCGCCGACACCGAAGCGTTCGAGTTCCAGCAGATTTACAGTCTGGAAACGGTGGTGATTCCGACGCACATGTCGATGATCCGCAAAGACATGAACGATCTGGTGTTTCGGACGACGCAGGAAAAAGTCGATGCGATTCTTGCCGACATCAAGGATTGCTATTTGCGCGGTCAGCCGGTGTTGGTCGGAACGACTTCGATTGAAAATTCGGAATTGTTGTCGAAATACCTCGACAAAGAAAAGCTGCCGCATCAGGTGTTGAATGCGAAGCAACATGCGCGGGAAGCCGAAATCGTCGCGCAGGCCGGCCGCGAAAAGGCGATTACCATCGCGACCAATATGGCGGGACGCGGAACCGACATTGTGTTGGGTGGCGCGTTTGAACCGCAGATTCTGAAAATCCATGAAGACGAAAAACTGACCGAGACGCAGAAGGAAAAAGAGATTGAAGCCGTGCGCGCCGGCTGGCAAGTGCGTCACGACAAAGTGGTGTCGGTCGGCGGGCTGCACATCATCGGTACCGAGCGGCACGAATCACGCCGGATCGACAACCAGTTGCGTGGTCGTTCCGGCCGACAGGGTGATCCGGGGTCGTCGCGTTTTTACCTGTCGCTTGAAGACCCGCTGTTGCGCATTTTCGGCGGCGAACGGCTCGGCAATATCATGCAGCGGATGAAGATGCCGCCGGGTGAACCGATTGAGCATCCGATCATCAACCGTTCGATTGAGAAGGCGCAACACCGTGTCGAGGTGCGTAACTTCGATATTCGCAAACAGTTGCTTGAATTTGACGACGTTGCCAACGATCAGCGCAAGGTGATTTACCAGCAACGCAATGAATTGTTGGAAGCTGAGGACATCTCCGACACCATCGACAGCATGGTTCGTGATGAAGTCGGTGTGCTGATGCAGCGTTACATTCCGCCTGAGTCGGTGGAAGAGCATTGGGACGTGCCCGGGCTGGAAGCAGCGCTGGCATCCGAATACCAGTTGCGGGTTGACGTCGCCGGTTGGCTTGAAGAACAAGCCAACCACGGTGAAGACGAGTTGCGCGATCATTTGGCGGAACTGGCGGTACAACAATGGGCGTCGCACACTGAAGTCGTGGGCGCGTCGGTCATGCGGCAATTCGAGGGCAGTCTCATGTTGTCGATGATTGATCAGCATTGGCGCGAACATCTGGCGTCGCTCGATCATCTTCGGCAAGGGATTGGTTTGCGCGGTTATGCGCAGAAAAATCCGAAACAGGAATACAAGCGTGAGGCGTTTGTGTTGTTTTCGTCGATGCTCGACCGGATCAAGCACGATGTGGTCAGGATTCTGTTAACGGTGCAAGTTCGTTCGCAAAAGGATGTTGAAGCGGTTGAGGAACAAGCACCGCACGTATCGAACGTGCGTTATCAGCACGCGGATTACGACGAAGCGCTGGCAGCGGGACCCGATACGTCACCGTCGATTCCGTTTGTGCGTTCCGGTGAAAAAGTGGGACGCAACGATTCTTGTCCTTGCGGTTCCGGGAAAAAGTACAAGCACTGTCACGGCAGGTTGTAGGTTGCGGGGGAGCGCAGCGAACCCCAACGGGTTGCTTTCATGCGAAGGCGCGAAGAAATGTGGAGATGGGTTTCTGAAACCTGATTCCTGACCTCTGATACCTGATATAAGGGAACACCATGCCGGTTTGTTATACCCCTTCAACAGTTGATGATTTGTTTCCCGTCCCCGGCGTTCGCCTAGGTGCCGTTGCGGCGCGAATCAAAAACTGGCAACGGAACGATGTGCTGGTGATTGAATGCGCGGCGGGAGCGACGGCGGCGGCAGTATTTACGCAGAACCGGTTTTGCGCAGCGCCGGTGCTAGTGGATCGTGAACATCTGGCCTGGCAACAACAACACGGCAAATCGTTGCGGGCGGTTGTCGTGAACGCCGGTAACGCCAATGCCGGAACCGGCGCTTCGGGCCTGGACGATGCGCGCCGCACTTGTCGTGAGACGGCGGCTTTGTTGGGATGCGCGCCGGAAGAAGTGATGGTGTGCTCGACCGGCGTGATCATGGAGCCATTGCCGATAGAAAAATTGTTGGCAGGTTTGCCGGAAGCGCTTCGTCGTTGTCGTGAAGAAAACGCAGAGGAAAGCGGCGCCAGTGCAGAAGCCTGGTTGACGGCGGCGCAAGCGATCATGACCACCGACACCGTTCACAAAGCGGCGTCGGCGCAAGCGATGATCGACGGTGTGCCGATCACCGTCACCGGAATCGCCAAAGGGGCGGGGATGATTCATCCGAACATGGCGACGATGCTGGGATTCATTGCGACCGATATGCCGATAGCGGCGTCGGTGTGGCAGTCGTTGTTGCGTGAAATAACCGATGTCTCATTCAATGCGGTGACTGTCGATGGCGATACTTCGACGAACGACACATTGATCGGCATTGCGACGGGACAGGCGAATGTTTCGCCGTTGAAGCAGAGCGATGATCCGCGCTTGTCGGTGTTCAAAGAAGCGTTGCGCGAGGTGGCTGTGCATTTGGCGCAAGCCATCGCGCGCGACGGTGAAGGCGCGACCAAATTCATCACGATTCAGGTTGAAGGCGGGCGCAACGTTGAAGAATGTCGTCAGGTGGCGCTGAAGGTAGCGCACTCGCCGCTGGTGAAAACGGCGTTCTTCGCGTCGGATCCCAATCTGGGGCGTATCGTTTGTGCAATCGGCAATGCGGCGCCGCCGGAACTCGATGTGTCGCGTGTTCAATTGTGGCTCGACGACGTGGTCGTGATCGTTAACGGCGGACGGGCATCGAGTTACACGGAAGAAGCGGGGCAGCGGGTGATGAACCAGCCGGAAATCACGGTGCGCATCGACCTGGGGTTGGGTGGTAACGCCGTAGCGACAGTGTGGACGTGTGATTTGTCGCACGATTATGTGTCGATCAATGCGGATTACCGGAGCTGAAAAAACGAATTAACCACAAAGAACGCATAGAGCGCAAAGAATATCTCACGCGAAGACGCGAAGGCGCGAAGAGAGATGGAGCGGTTTCTGAAACCTGATCCCTGATTCGTGCCTTTCGTGGTTAATAAAACATCTCGACGATGAAAGCGAAATCAACAACACCGGAAACACACTGGCTAAAGTTCCTTGAGCGGGCGGAAGCAGCGCTGGTTCGCGCCGAATTGTTATTACCGGAAAATCCGGAACCGATTAACTGGACAAAAACACGGGCGGCGCGTTGGGAACGGCGGCGCGGTGCGCGACATGATCGCGGCGCGTTGTATCCGGTGCTGACGCCGCACACGGTATCGCTTGATCGCCTGGTAGGAATCGACGAACAAAAAGCGCGCATTGATCAAAACACAAAGCAATTTGTTGCGGGTTATCCGGCCAACAATGTGCTGCTGACCGGCGCTCCCGGAACCGGCAAGTCGTCGCTGGTCAAGGCGATGCTGACGCGCTATGGAAAGCGCGGTTTGCGTTTGATTGAAGTTGACAAAGGAGATTTGTTCGACTTGCCGAAGATTCTTGAAAGTCTTCAGGGCGCGGCGCAACGCTTTGTGCTGTTTTGCGACGATTTGGCGTTTGATGTGCAGGAGGGCGGTTATCGTGAGCTGAAAGCGGTGCTCGATGGTTCGATCACGGCGCCGCCGGAAAATGTGCTGATTTATGCAACGTCGAACCGCCGCCATCTGATGCCGACGTTTTTTCACGAAAATTTTTCGCAAAACGACGGCAAAAGCGAAATTCATCCGGACGAAGCGAAAGAAGAAAAAATGGCGCTTGCCGAGCGTTTCGGTTTGTGGATCTCATTTTATCCATTCAGCGAGGACGATTATCTTGCAGCGGTCGCCGGTTGGCTGACGCATCACAAGATACCTTTGCCGAAAACGGCGGCTGCGAGTGAAGCTTTGCGTTTGGAGGCGTTGCAATGGGCGCGGTTGCGCGGCTCGGTCAGCGGACGGACGGCCTGGCAGTTTGCGCGTCATTACGCAGGTTATAAAGCGCTTCGTTCAAAATCATGAAGTCGGCGCCGGTGTTGGCACGGGTAGCAGTGGCGGTATTGACGCGATCAGGAAATGAATTTTTATTGACGCAGCGACCACCGGGAAAAGTGTACGCCGGTTATTGGGAGTTTCCTGGCGGAAAGATCGAAGCAGGAGAAACGGGAGAAGCCGCGCTGGTTCGTGAGTTGGAAGAGGAGCTGGGAATTGCCGTCGAACAAGCGGCGCCCTGGCAAATGGTTCATTTCACCTATCCGCACGCTGAGGTGGAACTGCATTTTTTTCATGTGATGGCCTGGCGCGGTGAACCTTATGGCCGCGAAGGACAAAACGTCGGTTGGCAGACGTTGGAAACTTGTCGGAATTTATTGCTGTTGCCGGCCAATCATGAGGTTCTGAAAGCGTTGCCGGTGTTGTTAAAAGAGGGGTGACTTTTTCCTAATGAGGGCGTTGCACACCAGAGAGAGATGTCGCAAGCGCGTTTTCCATCTCTGAGGTGTCGGCGGTTTCAGTACCGGCAACCCGGTAAGATTCGTTGGCCCATGCACCGAGATCAAGCAGTTTGCAACGTTCTGAGCAAAACGGTTTCCAGTGCGATGTCGATGACCAAACCACGGTTGCGCCGCATTGCGGACAAGCAACGGTTGCAGCTTGGGCGGTTGCCGGAATCGTTTCTGAAACGGTTTTTTTCATAGAGAGCAGAGGGTCAGGTCGAAGGTAATGTCGTAGCCGCAGACACTGCCGCGTGTCATCTCCTCGGCGGTTAAAAAGCGGATATTGAGCGCATATTTATTGGCGCTGATCTCTGGAACGCAGGCGACGCCGTCCGCGACCGTCAATCGCAACAGTTGCACTGCCTTGGCGTTGGCTTGCATCATCTGAAAGACGCCGTGCTGCGCTGTACATGCGGTGGTCTGACCGCTTTCACGCAGAATGCGCAAAATGATGGAGATGCCGTTACGGATCGGTTCAAGCGGCGACAGCCATTGCTGGAGATCGTTTTGTCGGCGAGCAGGCGGCTGGTGCAGCCAGAAGTGAAAAGCGGGCAGATCAAATCCGCAGGCGCCACCGGGCAACGAAGTGCGTTGCTTGATGGCCATCAGCCATTCGTTTTCACGCAAATGCATACCGACTTTTCCGGTGAATGCAAAAATTTTCGTGATCACGCGATCAATGTCGTCGAGCAGGTTGTCCAGCAATTCCTGATCAATGCTTTGATGATGCCGCAATGCGCTTAAGACCAGCTTTTGGCGCTCGAGTTCTTGTAACAAATCGGATTTGAGATCGGCGCGTGCGGCAACTTCGATGATTTCAAACAACGCCAACAGCGCCGCGTGATGGTCCAGAAAGGTTTCTCTTGCCGCGAAAAAACGCACCCGCGCAAAGAGGTCTTCGAGCCGCATCAGTGTGCGTACCCGTTCATTGAGGGGATGTTCGTAAAAGACAGACACCCGAAATCCATAGCCACTGAAGGGGAAACCCCGCCATTGTGCCGCAATTTCGTGAATTTATTAAGCTTTTTGAGAAAACGGGTGAGAAATCAGCCCGTTCGGGTATTCGCCAGCGTCCGGTAGAAACGGTCCAAGCGCGCAACGTGGGCAGCCAGATTTTCCGGTGGGCCACTGTTGTCGAGAATGTCGTCAGCGGAAGACAGGCGTTGATCGCGTGAGCATTGTGTTGCCATAATGGCGCGAATCTCGTCTTCATGCAGACCGCGTGAAGCGATGACTCGGGCGATTTGTTGTGCTTCCTGGCAGTCAACGACCAGAATGCGGTCGGCGTGTTCACGCAACCCGGGCTTTTCGAGAAGCAGGGGCACAATCCACAAGCCATACGGCCCGCGCCATTGGGCGATCCGAAGGGCGGTTTCTTCGCCGACGCGGGGGTGGACAATGGCTTCCAGCCGGGATCGCATCTCCGGGTCGGCGAATATTTGTTGGCGGATGAAGGCGCGATCCAGCGTTCCATCGGGCTGAACGGCGGCATCGCCGAACAGCGCGACGATCTCCGGGTAGGCGCTGCCATCAGGTGCACTGATGGTGTGCACCAGATCGTCGGCATCAAGCGTTTCGATGCCCAGCGCTGAAAACGCCTGAGCGACGGTCGATTTGCCGCAGCCGATACCGCCGGTAACGCCGATGATCAAGGGCATGTTTTTAGTCAATAAGGCAGATGCAGCCAATGAACCATCATCGGCCCGAAAAAGAGCGCAACAGCGCCGGCGATGGCCAAGAACGGACCGAACGGCATCGGAATGTTGTGGTCGCGACCACGAAACAGGATCAGCCCCGCTCCTACCAGAGCGCCTGCCAGCGAAGACAACAGAACAATCGGCACCAGCATGGGCCAGCCGAGCCAGGCGCCGAGCGCGGCCAGCAATTTGAAATCACCGTAGCCCATTCCCTCTTTATTGCGCAGCAGTTTAAACGCCCAGTACACCAGCCACAGCGACAAATAACCGGCCATCGCGCCGATCACGGCGTGGGACAGCGTCGTGAACACGCCGAAAAGATTGACGAGCAAACCGGCCCACAAGAGAGGTAGAGTCAAATCGTCGGGCAATAGCTGCGTATCAATGTCGATGAAGGTCAGCGCCAGCAGCGCCCATAACAAGACGCAGGCCGCCAGCGCCTGCCAGGAAGGCCCGAAAAACCAGAAGGCCAGCCCTGCCAGCAAGCCACCCAGCAACTCGACCAGCGGATAACGAACCGAAATACGCGTGCCGCATTGCGAACATTTGCCGCGTAAAAAAAGCCAGGACACGATGGGGATGTTTTCAAGCGCGGTGATTCGATGCTGGCACGTCGGACAAGCCGAGCGCGGGACGATGAGGTTGTAGGGGGCGGCGGTTTCTTCGGGAGGGGGTTCGCTGTCAGGCGTGGCGATCTGGTGCTGGCACGCCGGGCACGGAGCAGTAAGGTTGTGGGGCACGATAGCTTCTTCAGAAGAAGCCTCATTGAGTAACTCAACGC
>JAITMH010000159.1 GCA_031277445.1 Burkholderiales bacterium | reverse complement strand
TCTGACCTCTGACCTCTGACACTCACCCCGCCTGCAACGGATACAACTTCCAGTTTCCGCCTTTCAGCGATCTCAATCCTTCCACTGCCGCCATCGCGCCGGAGATCGTTGTGCAATAGGGGATGTTGTTCGCCAATGCCGTGATGCGGATCAGGCGTGAATTGGCAATCGCTGTCCGTGTTTCTTCGACGGTGGTGAACACCATCGCAAGCTCGCCGCTTTTTATCATATCGACGATGTGCGGACGGCTCTCTTTGAGTTTGTTAACTGTAGTCACTTCGATTCCGGCAGCGCGAATCGCTTCGGCAGTGCCTTGCGTTGCCACCAAGGTATAACCGCCCATCGTTGCCAGCATTCGCGCAACTTTCACAGCCCGTGCTTTATCGCCGTCCTTGACCGTGAACAACACGGTGCCGCTGTCGGGCAAGCGCACGCCTGCTGCCAGTTGCGCCTTGAACAACGCTTCGCCGAACGTTTCTCCGATCCCCATCACTTCGCCGGTCGAGCGCATTTCCGGCCCAAGCACCGGATCGACACCGAGGAATTTGCGGAACGGAAACACGGCTTCCTTGACGCTGATCCGCTTCGGCGCCACTTCTTCGAGAACGCCTTGCGCCCGCAACGTTTTTCCGGCCATGCAACGCGCCGCAATTTTTGCCAATGGAAGTCCCACCGCTTTGGAAACGAACGGCACGGTACGCGATGCGCGTGGATTGACTTCGAGAACGTAAATCACATCGCCGCTCTCAGTCTGTTGAATCGCAAATTGCACGTTCATCAAACCGATCACATCAAGCGCTTTTGCCATTGCCCGCGTTTGCGCTTTCATCTCCTCCACCGTCGTTTCCGAAAGCGAATGCGGCGGCAACGCGCACGCCGAATCGCCGGAGTGTACACCCGCTTGTTCGATGTGTTCCATCACACCGCCGATAAACACCGCCTCGCCATCGGCAATACAATCGACGTCGCATTCAATCGCGTCGTCGAGAAAACGATCCAGCAGAACCGGCGAATCGTGCGACACAGTGACGGCCTCACGCATGTAGCGTTCGAGGTCACGCGCCTCGTGCACGATTTCCATCGCACGACCGCCCAACACATACGACGGACGCACCACCAGCGGATAGCCGATGGTTTCGGCGCAACGCAACGCTTCTTCTTCTGTTCGCGCCGTTGCGTTCGGCGGTTGCTTCAATCCCAGCGTGTGAAGCAATTGCTGAAAACGCTCGCGGTCTTCGGCGGCATCAATGCTTTGCGGTGACGTGCCGATCACCGGAACACCGTGCGCTTCGAGCGCCAGCGCCAGTTTCAGCGGCGTCTGTCCGCCAAACTGAACGATCACGCCTTCCGGTTTTTCAAGGTCAACGATTTCGAGCAAGTCTTCGAGCGTCAGCGGTTCAAAATACAATCGGTCGGAGGTATCGTAATCGGTCGATACGGTTTCCGGATTGCAGTTGATCATGATCGTTTCAAAACCGTCCTCGCGCAACGCCATCGCCGCATGCACGCAGCAGTAATCGAACTCGATGCCTTGCCCGATCCGGTTCGGCCCACCACCCAACACCATGATCTTGCGCCGCTCGCTCGGTCGCGCTTCGCAAACGCCATGTGTTTGTCCATGCGTTTGCCCGTACAACGGTGTTTCGTAGGTCGAATACAAATACGCCGTGCTGCTGGCAAATTCTGCCGCGCAAGTATCGACACGTTTGTAAACCGGTCTGACGCCAAGCGACAAACGTTTCTCGCGCACTGCCGCCGGTGTTGTTTTCAACAACTTTGCCAACCGCCGGTCGGAAAAGCCCATGCTTTTCAACATGCGCATTTCTTTTTCGGACAACGCTTCGAGCGCATGCGCGGTCAGTCGCGTTTCCATCGTGATGATTTCTTCGATTTGCGCCAGAAACCAGGGATCAATATGTGTTTCGCTGTGGATTTCATCGAACGTCATCCCCAACCGGAATGCGTCGGCCACGTACCACAAGCGCATCGGTCCCGCTTCGCTCAACTGTTCGATGATGTCGTCGCGGTCTTTCGATTGTTCGTCAAAACCGTCAACGCCAACCTCCAATCCGCGTAACGCTTTTTGCAGCGATTCCTGAAACGTCCGTCCCATCGCCATCACTTCGCCGACCGATTTCATTTGCGTGGTCAGTCGCGGATCGGCTTCGCGGAATTTTTCAAACGCGAAACGCGGTACCTTGGTCACGACGTAATCAATCGTCGGTTCAAACGAAGCCGGAATGGCGCCGCCGGTAATATCGTTTTTCAATTCATCGAGCGTATAACCGACCGCCAGCTTGGCGGCAATCTTGGCGATTGGAAAACCGGTCGCCTTCGATGCCAGCGCCGACGAACGCGACACCCGTGGATTCATTTCAATCACGATCAGCCGACCGTCTTTCGGGTTCACCGCAAACTGCACGTTGGAGCCGCCGGTGTTAACGCCGATCTCGCGCAGTATCGCAAACGACGCGCTGCGCATGATTTGATATTCCTTGTCGGTCATCGTTTGCGCCGGCGCGACGGTAATCGAATCGCCGGTGTGGATTCCCATCGGATCGAGATTTTCAATCGAACAAATGATGATGCAGTTGTCGGCGCGGTCGCGCACGACTTCCATCTCGAACTCTTTCCAGCCAAGCAACGATTCTTCGATCAACAACTCATGCGTCGGCGACAATTCCAACCCGCGCTGACAAATTTCCTGAAACTCCTCCGGGTTGTACGCCACACCGCCGCCGGTGCCGCCAAGCGTAAACGATGGCCGGATAATCACCGGATAGCCGCTGCCCTGCGTCGCCTGCGCGATGTCGCGCTGTACCGCCTGCGCTTCTTCCAGCGAATGAGCAATACCGGAACGCGCCGATTGCAGACCGATCTTTTCCATCGCCTCCTTGAAACGTTTCCGGTCTTCGGCTTTGTCAATCGCATCGGGCGACGCGCCGATCAATTCGCAACCGTATTTTTCAAGCAATCCGCGGCGGTGCAGATCAAGCGCCGCGTTCAACGCGGTTTGGCCGCCCATCGTCGGCAGAATGGCGTCGGGTTTTTGTTCAGCGAGAATGCGTTCGAGTACTTCAACGGTGATCGGTTCGATGTAAGTCACATCGGCCATTTCCGGATCGGTCATGATCGTCGCCGGATTGCTGTTCACCAGAATCACGCGATAACCTTCTTCGCGCAATGCCTTGCATGCCTGCACGCCGGAGTAATCAAATTCGCACGCCTGCCCGATAACAATCGGACCGGCGCCAATGATAAGAATGCTGTGGATGTCGGTTCTTTTAGGCATAAGCGTCTCGGATCAGGCGTGCGCCATCAAGTCGATAAATTGGTCAATGAAACGGTCAAAGAGCGGCGTAATGTCGCGTGCCCCGGGCGATGCTTCGGGATGTCCCTGAAAACTGAAAGCAGGCCGGTCGGTGTAACGCAACCCTTGCAACGAACCGTCGAACAGCGACACATGCGTCGCCTGCGCGTTCGGCGGCAACGTTCGGGCATCGACGGCAAAACCGTGGTTTTGCGAAGTGATGAAAACCCGTTTGCTTTCGAGTTCCTGCACCGGATGGTTGCCGCCGTGATGACCGAACTTCATCTTGTACGTCGATGCACCCGCCGCCAACGCCATGATTTGATGGCCGAGACAAATACCGAACATCGGTTTGCCGTGCGCCATCAATGTACGCGCTGCTTTGATCGCATCGTCACACGGCGCAGGATCGCCCGGCCCGTTCGATAAAAACACACCATCGGGTTGCAGCGCCAACACGTCTTCGGCGCTGGTCTGCGCCGGCACCACGGTCAGCTTGCAACCGTGCGCCGCCAAAAGCCGCAGGATGTTTCGCTTGACGCCGAAATCGTAAACCACCACATGAAAGCGCGGCGAACACATCCGCCCGTAACCCTTTTCCGGTTCCCAGATAGTTTCGTCCCACGTATAGGATTTCTTCGTCGAAACAACACGCGCCAGATCAACACCAGCAAGACCGCGAAACGCCCGCGCTTTCTCAAGCGCCGCCGTCGGCGTCGCTTGAGCGCCCGCCATCACGCATCCTGACTGTGCGCCGTGCTCGCGCAAATGCTGCGTCAAACTGCGGGTGTCGATTTCAGCAATCGCCACCACCGCATGCGCCCGCAAATAATCGCCGAGCGTTTGCGTCATCCGGTGATTCGATG
>JAITMH010000040.1 GCA_031277445.1 Burkholderiales bacterium | reverse complement strand
AATATGAGTAACCGTCGGTGAAGCGAGCGCAGCGAGCGAAACCGGCGGCTCCAGACACGCTCTCTGTGGCCAGCCCTGCAAGGGCTGAACAAAACGCAAATTCAGCCCTTGCAGGGCTGGCAGATAGAAGGGATGGCTATCCGCCGGTTCCGCGCTCGCGTTGCTCGCGCCTCACCGACGGTTACTCACATAACGCGCCTGCGGCGCTGTCACCCTACGCGCTATCTCACGCGAAGATGCGTTTTAAAGCCCCCCTTTCCAAAGGGGGTGGCCGCCGAAGGCGGACGGGGGTTTGTTACGGGCGAGCGCCCGCGCTCCCAGAACCGTCATTCTGCGCGAAGCGAAGCGGAGTCGCAGAATCCATGCGGTAGCGGGAGGCAGATTGCCTCCCCTACAAGCAAGGCGTGACGATTCTGACGTAGGGGCGGCAATCTGCCGCCCGCGCATTTCTGATCCCTGATTCCTGACAACCCCATCCCAGCCTTCCCCCGCAAGCGGGGGAAGGGGCTTTGAGTTCTTCTTCGCGGCTTCGCGCCTTCGCGTGGGGCCAAACGCGGGGATTCGTTACGCTCATCGCCAGCCTACGGTTCTGATCCCTGATTCCTGACCGCGCCTCCGCGTGAGGCTTGACGGTGGGCACGCTTCGCTTTGCCCACCCTACGATTCTTCGCTTCGCGCAGAATGACGGATGCGGGAATCTGATCCCTGATTCCTGACCGTGCCTCCGCGTGAGGTAAATGTTGGGGTTCGCTTCGCTCACCGCCAACCTACGCGCTACGATTCTTCGCTTCGCGCAGGATGACGCGCTTTGCTACGCGCAGAATGACGAAAAATTTTTCGTGACTTTCGTGTTTTTCGTGGTTAACGGTTTTTCAGCGCCGGAATTTTTGAATGGTTGCTTGTATTTCGGCGATGGCTTGTTCGATTTCTTCGTCGGTTAATTCGCGGCTGGCGCCGGTGCGATCCGCGACGGTGACGGCGTTTTCAAGTTCGGTCTGGAATTCGCCGGCAGCCAGTGCGGCGGTTTCGGTGGCCAACGAGGGATCGGTTGCCGCGTCGGTATCCCAGCGCATGATGATGGTCGATAAATTATCGCCGTCCGGCCCGCCCCGTTGTTGCGCTTCGCGCATCATTTTGGGCGCGGCTTGCAGTAGCGGCGCCGAGGTCAGTATGTTGGCGACTTCCCGCGCCGGCATGACAGACCAGAAGCCGTCGGAACACAGAAGCACAACGTCGTTGGTTTGCAGTGTTGTACGCCGCGACAGGTCGATCACCGGTTCCACTGCGCCGCCAAGGCAACTGTAAATCCGGTTGCGCTCAGGATGATAAACGGCTTCGTCCTCGGTGATCAGGTCGCGGTCAAGCAGGTATTGCACTTTTGAGTGGTCTTTGGTTTGACTGTAAAGTTGTCCTTGCCGGAACAGGTAAAGCCGCGAATCGCCCGCATGCGCCCAGTAGGCGTAACCCGACTGGATGATGACCGCGACGCAGGTGGTGCGCGGTGTTTCAACCAGCGAGAATTGGCGTGCATACGATCCCAGCGCGGTATGGGCGCGGCGCATGGTGTCGTGAAGAAAATCGAGCGGGTTGCGCAGCATCGGCTGGGCTTCTTGCTGAAAGCATTCGGCGAACAGGCGCACGGTGATTTGCGCGGCAATTTCACCGCCGGCATGGCCGCCCATTCCGTCGGCGAGCACCATCAGCAGGGTTTCACGCCCATAAATGTAGGCGATCCGATCCTGATTGATTTTGCGCGAGCCTTTGCGCGAATCCTGAAAAATAGTAAACCGCATGTTTGTCCTGGGTGCGGAATTTTCAAATTACCGTTTGTTCACCAAATTTTTAATATTACCGAAAAAGGAAGCTTTTGGTTGCGGTTCTTCGAAAGAAAGCAACACTTTTTGTAACGCCAGCAAGCTTTGCGGGCGGCGCGACGGGTCGAGGTCCAGACAACGGTCGATCACATGCAGCAGGGTATGCGTATAGCGTCCTGCCCACAGCTTGCGTGCGGTGATCAAGTGGTCTTCTTTCATTCGGGCGTCGGCTGCTTGCGGCGCAAAACCGGCGAGACATGCGAACATCGACGCGCCCACGCCATAGACATCGGTCCAGGGCCCCAGTTTTGTAACATCGCGCTGGTATTGCTCCGGCGCGGCGAATCCCGGTGTGTACATCGGCGAAAAACGACCGGTGGTGCTCGACAGGGTTTGCTGGGCGGCGCCGAAATCAAGCAAAACCGGCGTGCCGTTGGTACGCAGATAAATGTTGGCGGGTTTCAGGTCCAGATGCAACAGGCGATGGGTATGCACTTCGCGCAATCCGTTCAGCAGCCGGATAAAAACGCCGCGAATAAAACGTTCCGACAAGCGGTCTTGTTTGATCTGGATGTGTTGTTGCAACGTGCGACCGTTTTCGTAGCGCATCACCATGTAAACGGTTTCGTTGGCGCGGAAAAAATTCAACACGCGCACAACATTCGGATGGTCGATACGCGCCAGCGACCGGCCTTCTTCAAAAAAACACTTCATGCCGTAGCGGAAGGTCGAAAGGTTTTCGACGGTGCTGGCGCGGATGATGTCGCCCTCCATCCTGACCCCAAGCGTTGCCGGCATGTATTCCTTGATCGCAACAACGTCGCCGTTCTGATCCGTCGCCCGATAGACGATCGAAAAACCGCCTCGACTGATTTGCTGTTCGATGCGGTAACTCAGCAACTGATAGCCCGGCGGAAGGGCTTGGTTTTTTGAGACGGCCATGATAAAAGCATTTATGCGGGTAAACAACTCCTCGGCCAAAAAACAGGCCGATATCGTTGGATTTTCCTTGTGTCGCCAAATAAAGTAAAGTGATACATCGCATTGCTTTATGAAAATTAATGAAAATGAACGTTTTGAGCATGACAGGCTTCGCTGTTGCCGCTACCAGCGTCGGCGCCGATACGCTGAATATCGAGCTTCGGGCGGTCAATCACCGCTATCTTGATGTTAATGTCAAGACCCCGGATGAACTTCGGGTATTGGAGCCGATGTTGCGTGAGCGGCTGGCGGCGCGGATGAAACGCGGCAAGATCGACTGCAAAGTGTCGCGGACACGCAATCTGGAGGCGACGCCCGGTTTGCGGGTGGACGCTGCTCAGGTTGCCGCGTTGCTGGCGGCTGCCGGTGAAATTCGCGCTCAGGCGCCTGCGGCGGCCCCGCTGACGACCGCTGACATTCTGCGCTGGCCCGGGGTGCTGGTGGCGCAGGACGCCGCCGATGAAGCGCTGACAGCGACGTTGCTGTCGGCGTTTGATGCCGCCTGGGACGAATTTGTTGCCAGCCGGGCGCGTGAAGGCGGTAAACTGACGGCAGTTCTGCTGCAATGTTGCGATGCGATGGAGGCGCAAGTGGCGCGTGTCGCGCCGCGAATTCCGGCCATTCATGCTGCGTATCAGGCAAAATTAACGAACCGTTTGCAGGAGGCCGGACTTGATCCCGACGAGGAACGGCTCAAACAGGAGTTGGCGCTGTTTGCCACACGTATCGAGATCAGCGAGGAAGTCACCAGACTGACGACCCATGTTGGCGAAGTTCGGCGCGTTCTTGGCGCGGGTGGCGTTGTCGGCAAGCGGCTTGATTTTCTGGCGCAGGAATTGCACCGTGAAGCCAATACGCTCGGTTCCAAATCGGTCGATGTTGAACTCTCGCAAGTGGCGCTTGAACTGAAAGTGTTGATTGAACAAATGCGTGAACAGATTCAAAACCTTGAGTAAGGAAAGTTATGTCAGAAACCACCAAAGCGACATCCATTGCGACCGGCTGCCTTTTTGTATTGGCGGCGCCGTCCGGCACCGGAAAAACGAGTCTGGTCAAAGAACTGCTGGCACGAGAGCAAGGCATCCGGCTGTCGGTGTCCTACACCACCCGGCCACCGCGCCCCGGCGAACAGGAAGGCGTTCATTACCATTTTGTTGATGACGCCCATTTTCAGGCGTTGCGTCAGGCGGGTGAATTTCTCGAAGACGCGCAGGTCTATGGACACTGGTACGCAACATCGGCCACTTGGCTCAAGAAGCAAATCGACGCCGGTCAGGACATCCTGCTGGAAATCGACTGGCAGGGCGCGGCGCAAGTGCGGACGTTTTTTCCGGACAGCGTACAGATTTTCGCGTTGCCGCCGTCGCTTGCGACGTTGCGGGAGCGCCTTGAAAAACGCGAACAGGATACACCCGAAGTCATCAAGCGCCGCCTGATCAGCGTTCAGGAAGAATTGCGGCATTATGTCGATTTCGATTATGTTATTATCAATGAGGCATTTGGCGATGCCGTTGATGACCTGGCCGCCATTATTCGTGCTGCCCGTCTGCGAGCGCCGCGACAGCGGTGGCGACAAGCGCGGTTGTTGCGTGAACTGATGACGACGACCGATTTCTGATTTTTCTGTTTCAAAGGATTGCCTCCTATGGCGCGTATTACCATTGAAGATTGTTTGACCCGGATTCCCAACCGTTTTGAGTTGACGCTTGCCGCATCCAACCGGGCGCGTTTGTTATCAACCGGCGCACAGCCGTTGCTCGATCCGGCGCGTGACAAGCCGACCGTGATCGCATTGCGCGAAATTGCCGCCGGTAAAGTTGGCGTTGAAATGCTGCACAAGCAAACGGCCAACAAAGTGTCGCTTGCCGAAGCTTTTTCGGGAGACAGCTTGTTTACTTCGCCGGCAGAACCGGCTGCCGAGGACATCTTTGGTGAACGCGCTGAGGCGTTAACCGAGGAACTGGCTGAGGAGCTAACTGAGGAGCTAACTGAGGCGCCGGTTGCAGAAGTGGTTGCAGAAGCAGTAACAGAGGCAGTCGCAGAAGCAGTCACAGCGCCGGTCGCGCTGATAACAGAAGCGGCGGTAGCGCCGACAGCGGAACCGGAAACAATTCCGGAAACAGCGCC
>JAITMH010000019.1 GCA_031277445.1 Burkholderiales bacterium | reverse complement strand
TTTTTCTCGGTTAAAGCTTTTCTTCTTCGCGGCTTCGCGTGAAATCTGCCTCCCGTCTATGCAACGCCCCCTCTCCCGGCCTTCGGCCACCCTCTCCCGCGAGGGGAGAGGGTTTGTTCTTCTCCGTGCTCTCCGCGCCTCCGCGTGAGACGCTTTTTTGATCCCTGAAACCCATCCCCACCCCAGCCCTCCCCTTGAGGGGGAGGGGGTTTATGGCTCGCTCAAAAAATCCTCAAGGGCGCGACGGTCGCGTTTGGTTGGGCGTCCCGGAAAACGCGGTGTCGCTTGGGCGCGTCGTTGTTCGAGCAACGCTTGCCGTTCGGTGAGGCTGGCGGTGGTTTCTTCGTGGAGCGTGGCAGCAAGCGGCGCCGACAAACGCCGGTCGCTGAGTGCGCGAATGGTGAAAGTCCACGCCAGCCCTTCTTTGCGAACGGTCAGCGTGTCTCCGACGCGCAACGGACGCGATGGTTTGATTCGTTCATCGCCGAGCCGCACATGTCCCTTATCAATCGCTTCGACGGCCAATCCGCGGGTTTTGAAAAAGCGGGCTGCCCACAGCCATTTGTCGGCTCGTACCGCGGTGACAGCAGTGACAACTGCGGTGTTTGCGGGCGACGAGGCGGCGGCCTGGGCGGGCGCGTTCATTCGGAGGTTTGCAGGCGGGTCTTGTAAAGCGTTAGCGGCAATGCGGTGTTTTTATCGAATGCCGCGCCGGCATCGACGCCTAAACGAGCGATGGTTTCGGCGCTGTCGATGTGCGGATACACGGCGTTCATCGCGCCAAGGGCGAAGTCACGTCCCGAACCGGCTGCCCAGAAACGGGTGTATTCAAACACTTCGCGCATTGAGTAAATGCCGAAGATCCCTTGCGCGTTGGCGATCAGCGCGGTCATCTGGCTCGACTCGTAGGGATCGTCATCTTCTTCTTTCGGGTTTAGAAAGTGAAGTTCTTTCAGCAGCGGATGCAGTTTGCGGAAGCTCTCGAAGATCGCTGTTTTGTTCGACAGGTCAAGCGGGTTCTGCGACAGCAAATTTTCAAGAACCAGTTGGTGCGCCGCCGAACCGCACAGCGCGATGTAGCTGCCACGGTGGCACAGAATTTTTTCAAAGCTTTGATCGTAGGGCGCCGCGAGTTTGGTATCACCGAAGGTGGTGAGTGAATCGGCGGCGACGACAACTTCGTCGTTTTTGCGTACAACAACCAATGTGGTCATGAAAACAGCCTCGTTATTCGTAAAAGCAAAAGGCGCAATTATACGCGGCTGTGTCCGTCATACGGCGGAGATTAAAAGGGCGTCGGTAACGAGATGACACGAGGAATGGCGCCTGGATTCCAGTGTGTTATTGCCCAATCCCAGAATGCGTTGGTCGTTGAAAGCGGTTGCGGCGGTTGTGCTTGCGCCAGAAAACGCCAGGCAGCGAGTAATGCCGGTAGCGGATTTTCCGGTAGCGCGGGCGCTCGCGTTTGTTTGGAGAGTTTTTGTCCTTCCGGTGTGGTGGCGACCGGAATGTGTAGATACCTGGGCGGCGGATGGCCGAGGCATTCGTACAGGCACAAGTGGCGCGGTGTTAGCGCCAGCAAATCGGCGCCGCGCACAATGTCGGTGATGCCCTGATCAATATCATCGACGACGACGGCCAGATGGTAGGCGTAAAAACCGTCGCGGCGTTTCAAAACGAAATCGCCGCATTCGCCGGGCAAATGCTGGCATTGTTCGCCTTGCACGAGATCGGTGAAACGGTAGGGCGTTTCGGGAACGCGCAAGCGCCAAGCGGTCGTTTCGTGGTTTTCAAAAGGGACGGCAGTGTCTGTTGCAGGGCGGCAGTATCCCGGATAAACGCGCTCGCCTGACGCGCCGAGCGGCGCGTGTTGCAAACGTTGGCGGCTGCAGGCGCAGGGATAAACGTGTCCGGCTTCAATCAACGCATCAAGCGCTTGTCGGTATCGGGCGTTGCGCCCGGATTGTCGCGGCGCTTCGGCGTCCCAGCGAAATCCGTATCGGTGCAATGTTTGCAAAATGTCTTCGGCGGCACCGGGTATTTCACGATGACCGTCAACATCCTCGATGCGTACCAGCCATTGACCACCGGCATGTCGGGCGTCGCAGTAACTTGCCAGTGCGGCTAACAAGGAACCGAAGTGTAACGGGCCGGTTGGCGAGGGCGCGAAGCGTCCGCGATAGGGGTTGCCGGAGTGGGGCAGGGGGGAACGGAGAAAAATAAAGAGGTGGCCTGTTACGGTTTTGCGGAAGAAGCCGTGGTAACGGTTCCCTGAATCTCGTAGCGTTTCATCGCGGCAGCGACGGCGTTCGGGTATTCGGCGCGTCCCAGACTTCCGTTGTAGCGCCCCAGCGCACGAAAGAGATCGCCGTTTTCTCTGTCGAGGTAGTGCCGAAGAATCACGCAACCGTAGCGCAGGTTGGTGCGCAGGTGGAAAAGATTTTGTTCTTCGTTGCCGATTAACTTGACCCAGAAAGGCATGATTTGCATGTAGCCACGCGCTCCGGCCACCGAAACGGCGTATTTTTTGAAGCCGCTTTCGACGTGGATAAGGCCAAGCAGCAGTTGCAAATCAAGACCGGCGCGGGTACCTTCGTAGTGGAGGGTGGCGAGCAATTCGTGCCGCTCGCGTTCATCGGGCATGCGTCTGGCGAGTTTCGGCGAAATCGCGGTAATCCATGCCTGCACTTCAGGCCGGTTGGCGTAGTCGCCGGGGACGGGGCGATCCGATAACGAACGTTGCAAACCGGCGACCACCGAAGGCATCAATGCCTCCTCGATCTGGGCGGCAACACATGCGTGTGAAGCGAAAAAGAACGCGCCGCCTGCCAACAAAACAGTCAGCCGGCGGGCAAGTGCGCTCAAAAACAAATGGTAGTGAATGCGTTCCATCTTTTTATTCTAGGGCAAGTTCGCTGGCTTCGACCAGCTTTTCTTGAATAAAAGCGACAATATCGTCAACGGGGACGGAAATTGTGTCATTTTTTCCTGCATTTTTCTCTGCGGTGCTGCGTGGCTGGTACTCGAATTTGCCTTCTTTCAAGCCGCGTTCACCGATGGTGATCCGGTGCGGGATGCCGATCAGTTCGAGGTCGGCAAACATGACGCCGGGACGTTCGCCGCGATCATCGAGCAATACTTCGATGCCCTGAGCGGCAAGCGATTCATAAAGTTGGTCGGCGGCGGTGCGCACGGCCTCGTTGCGGTCGTAACCGACGGGCGCGATGGCGACAGTGAACGGCGCCATCGCTTGCGGCCAGAGGATGCCGCGTTCGTCGTGGTGTTGTTCGATGGCGGCAGCGACAATCCGGGTCACGCCGATGCCATAGCAGCCCATTTCCATCACTTTCGATTCACCTTGTGCGTCAAGGTAAGTCGCGCCCATCGCTTCGGCGTAAACGTTCCCCAACGCAAACACATGGCCGACTTCGATGCCGCGCAAGAGCGCCAGCGCTCCCTTGCCATCGGGCGACGGGTCACCTGCGACGAGGTTGCGCAAATCGGCCACAGTGTCGGGTTCGCGCACATCGCGTCCGAAGTTGACACCGCGCAGGTGAAATCCTGCTTCGTTGGCGCCGCAAATGAAATCGGCCATGATCGCAACCGAATGATCGACGATCAGCGGCATGGTTTTCGGCAGATTGACCGGCCCCAGATAGCCGGGAACGCATCCCATCGCTTCGAC
Source organism: Burkholderiales bacterium (assembly GCA_031277445.1). Classification (GTDB taxonomy): domain Bacteria; phylum Pseudomonadota; class Gammaproteobacteria; order Burkholderiales; family Casimicrobiaceae; genus UBA931. The sequence goes on along the minus strand of JAITMH010000019.1, from coordinate 609 downwards.
GATCTCGGCATCCGACGCCCAGCGCCAGCCGGAAAAGCCGGGCAATTTGCCAACTTTGACTTCGTTCATCGAATGGTCGCCGCGAATCAGCAGCATGTGCATTTTTTCGTCGGCGATGACCATCAGACATTTCGCGGTGCGCTTGAGCGGCAAATCGAGCAGTTGCGCAACGGCGTCGCAAGTCGTCATGTTCGGCGTGGCAACTTTTTCCATAGCCTCCGAAGCGGCAGGGCGAGATTCCGCCGGGGCAACGGCTTCGGCCAGTTCGATATTGGCGGCGTAATCGGAGTCGGGACAATACGCGATCAAGTCTTCGCCGGAATCGGCCAGCACTTGAAATTCGTGCGACGCAATGACGCCAATCGCGCCGTTGTCCGCTTCGACCACGAGGAAAGCAAGACTGAGTCGGGTGAAAATGCGCGTATAAGCGTCGTACATGATTTGATACGAGCGCAACATGCTGGCTACGTCAACATCGAACGAGTAGGCGTCTTTCATGATGAACTCTCGCGCTCGCATCACGCCAAAACGCGGGCGGATTTCGTCGCGGAATTTGGTTTGAATCTGGTACAGGTTGATTGGCAGTTGACGGTAACTGCGGATGTCCTT
>JAITMH010000012.1 GCA_031277445.1 Burkholderiales bacterium | reverse complement strand
CGTTACGTCAACAACGATGCTTGCTATCCGGCAATCATTGTGATCGGGCAACTCATCGAAGCGCTGAAATCCGGCGAATACGATCCTGAGACGACAGCAATGTTGATTACGCAGACAGGCGGCGGTTGCCGCGCGACTAACTACATCAGCTACCTGCGCAAGGCGATGTACGACAGCGGCTTCCCCGATGTGCCGGTGCTGTCGTTCAACGTGGTCGGGATGGAGAAAAACGAAGGTTTCAAATTAACATTGCCGTTGCTCGGCAGGTTGATGATGGGCGTCGTCTATGGTGATCTGCTGATGAACGTCCTGTTCCGCACACGCCCGTATGAAAAAGTGCCGGGCGCGGCGGAAGCGCTGTACCAACAGTGGGTGGCGCGCTGCAAGGAAGCGATTTTCAAAGGCGACTTCTCCACTTATAAAAAGAATATCTACGGTATCGTTCGCGATTTCGATCGTCTCGAAATTGTCGAGCAACGCAAACCGCGCGTCGGGCTGGTCGGCGAGATTCTGGTGAAATTCCACCCGATGGCCAACAACGATCTGGTCAAAGTAATCGAAAAAGAAGGCGGCGAAGCCGTGATGCCGGGGTTGATGGATTTCCTTTTGTATTGCGCTTACGACTACGATTTCAACCATCAGTTTCTGTCGAAAAGCAGGCTGGCGGCGCTTGCCGGCAACATCGTCATCAAGGCGATGGAGTTTTACCGCCGCGATATGCGCAAAGCGCTGACGCAAAGCAACCGCTTTGACCCGCCGCACACCATTGATGAACTGGCGTTCGGCGCTGCACCGATCCTGTCGCGTGGCAATCAAACCGGCGAAGGCTGGTTTCTGACTGCTGAAATGGTTGCGTTGATCGAGCAAGGCGCGGCCAACATCGTCTGCATGCAACCGTTCGCCTGTCTGCCCAACCACATCACCGGAAAAGGAGTGATCAAGGCGTTGAAAGACCGCCATCCGCACGCCAACATCACCGCGATTGATTACGACCCCGGCGCGTCGGAAGTCAACCAGTTGAACCGGATCAAGCTGATGCTCTCGGTGGCATTCCGCAACATGGAAAAAGAACCGGAGTATGAAGAAACGGTGTACAAAAAAGAGGCGCGTGAGGAAGCGACGGTGTTATCAGGGATCAGCGCGTAGCCTGGACAAGCCGCGAAGCGGCGCAGTCCGGGAAACCAGAAACATGATTTAGGCAAAGATGTAGGGGCGGGTTTCAAACCCGCCCTTTTGTCTCACGCGGAGGCGCGGAGATCGCGGAGAAGAACAAACCGTCTCCCTTCGCGGGAGAGGGGGCTGGATTGCTTCGCTGCGCTCACAATGACGCCTTTTTTCTTCGCACCTTCGCGTGAGACGCTTTTCTGATTCCTATTTCCTGATACCTGATCTCTGATCGGTGTTGATAAACCAAACGCCGATCAACACCATGGTGATTCCGGCGATTTTGAGCAGGGTGAGCGGCTCGCTGAAGCATGGCAAGACGGCGGCCATCACGGCGACCAGCACATAGCTGAGGCTTAACAAAGGGTAAGCGCGGCCAAGCGGCAACGCATGCAGTACTTTCAACCAGCACAGCATCGACAACATATAAAAGACAACGCCGACGGTAACGCTCAACAGCGCCATGGGATGCGTGTACCAAACCGCCGACTCCGCCATTGACAGAACAGCAGATACCGGCGGCAGTTGCGTCATCCCCCACTTCATCAACAGTTGCGCCGCCGATACCAGCGCAACGCTGACCAAAGCCCACGCGGTTCCTTTCATAAACCGATCCCCAACAGAACAACGCCGAGCACGATACAGGCGATTCCGGCAACGTGACGGCGCGACAGGGTTTCATGGAAAAAACAATGCGCGGCCAGCGCCATGAGCACGAAGTTGAAACTGAGCATCGGGTACGCCAGCCCCACCGGCAACAATTGCAACGCCCACAACCAGAACAACAATGCCAACCCAAGCGCCCCTACTGCCAGCACCAACCAGCCAAACGCTTTTCTTTTTCTTGTCGTCAGCGCCTCCGACTTCCAGCATTCAACCGCTTGTTTCTGGCACAACTGGCCGCAACAAGTCAGCACACACACCAGCAGAACGAGTAGAAAGCTCATGGCGTTTGTCGGTAATGAAGAAGAAACAGCCGGTCTTTTGTCTGGCCGCTTTTCGGCGTCGCCACACTGTCCGGTGGCGGCAACCACTCCGGTCTTCCGTCAAGCAGTAGCAATGAGACATGGCCATGTTGCCGAGCCACGTTCAACCAGTCCGGAAATTGTTCTGCCGAAACAAAACGCTCGGCGCTGTCCGCATAGCTCAAACCGTATTCCAACTCTCCTTTTCTGGCAAACAGGAGGATATCGCTGCGCTTCATTTCCCAGGCCAGTCCGGCAGCGACGCCGACATTGTTGCTCAAAATGGTGTGGCTATCGGCCAATTCGGCGCGAATGTCGTTGATAAAGTATTGCGGTTGTTTGGTCGCCGTGTTTTTCTGCGGCACGATGTGACCCACTGTCAACCCGAACAACAACGGACACAAGGCCACCAGCCACCAGCGTTGTGCTTTTCCCTGCGGGTCACGGTACGCCCCCCACCATCCGATCGCAGACCAAAACAGAAAACTCGCCAGCACCCACGCAACCTTGATCTTTTCATCCGGTTCGTACACGGGCTTTACCAGCACCACGTAGATAAAAATGAAGAAGGCCAACACGCCGATGACGCCGTTGATTCTGCCGTTAGTCACCAGCATTCGCCAACGCCCCTGATGGACTGCTTCGATAGCAACGTGCGCCATCAGCAACGCGAGAGGCGCAAAGCACGGCAGTATGTACGTCGGCAGTTTGCCCTTGGCAATACTGAAAAAGAGAAACGGCATCGCTGCCCAGCACAACAGGTACGTCAGCTCCGGCTGCTCCCGTCGCCGTCGCCAACCTTGCGCCAGCGCCGACGGCAACAGTCCCAACCAGGGAAGCGCTCCGGCCATTAACACTGGCATGAAGAACCAGAAAGGCTCCCTGTGCTGCGCGTTGTCCGACGCAAAACGCTGAACATGCTCCACCCAGAAAAAATAGTGCCAGTAATCCGGTTCTTTGAGCGCAACGGCGATCGCCCAGGGCGCGCTGATCAGTATTGCGGCCGCAAGTATTATCAACCCATAGACAAACAAATCTTTGATCCGGCGTTGCCAAAGCATGTAAGGCACGATGGCAATCACGGGAAGCACCAGTGCCAGAAAACCTTTGGTCATGAACGCCATTCCGCAAGCGGCACCTGTCAAAAGTGCCGCAATGATTTTTCGCCGTTCGGACGTGGCATGAATCGCTTCATAGCAACCCACCATCACCGCCGTCAGCCATAACGTCAGTATCGGATCAAGGGTGTTGTAGGTTCCGACGGCGTAAACCAGAAAGCACGAAAGATAAATGACGGCGGCAGCCCAGGCCTTTTGACGGTTTTTCCACAGCCGCATCGCCAGCCAGAAAATCAATGCTGCGCTCAATGCCGTACACAGCGCCGACGGCAGGCGCACCGAAAAATTGTTTTCACCAAACAGCCATTGGCTGATGCTATTCAACCAATACCCCGCGACCGGCTTCTCGAAATAGCGCAAACCGAGAAATTGCGGCACGATCCAGTCGCCGCGTGCCAGCATCTCGCGGGCAATTTCAGCGTAACGGGTTTCGTCGGGCTGCCACAGCAACCGCCCGTTCAGCGGCAACAAATAAAAGAGGCTGAAAAAAAGAAACAGCGCTGCGGCTTTCAGTGATTTCAATGCGGTCACGTTTCCGCTCCTCTTTCTGCTTGCAACGCTTTCAGTTGACACCCCAACCAACCTTCTCTGCCGGGAAAAGATTGGCGCTCGATACGTCCCAAAGGCAACGTGTCAATGTTTTCCGGCAACAGTTCTCCCAACGGGCAGAAGCACAAATTTTCCGTCGCCGCCTGCTTCAACAGATTTTCAAAAGCGGTTGCCTGCGACATTCCTTCGACCTCGGCGTGAATGGTATAGACCGGCGTTCCGCGATCCTGCTTTAACACCGTCAACACATAATCATTGAAACCGGCCGCATCGACCACACTGCCGACCACTTCATCGTACGTCGGCAACGTGACCGGAATTTGCACGGTTCCCAAGCGAGCGTTCTCCAATTGCGGACGAAACGGTGTTGTCCCTCGGCAATCGCTGTTGTAACGGAAATGAAAACGTTGCTTACAGGCAACGACTCGTGCGTCGGCGCGCCAACCAGGAGCCGCTGTGCAATCTATTTTACGACCGGTAATTTCCGTCAACGCTTCGAGGCCGCGTTGGATTTCCTGCGCGATACGCTCTTCGGACCAGCCACCTACATACGTTTGCCAACGGTAGTGATCCCAGGCGTGCAAGCCGATTTCGTGATCGGTTTCAGCGGTTTGCCGGATGATGTCCGCGCAAGCCTCGCCGATGCGAGTTCCCGGCCAGGCCGTTCCGGCCAGCAGGATGTCCCAACCATAGAGCGCGGCAGCGTTGGAGCGCAGCATTTTCCACAGAAAACGCGGCTTCAACAAACGCCACAGATGGCGCCCCATGTTGTCGGGGCCGGCGCTGAAAAAAAACGTGGCGCGCACCTGATGACGTTCCAGCAGCGACAGCAAACGCGGCACACCTTCACGGGTGCCGCGCAACGTATCAACATCAATCCGCAGACCGACTTTCATGAGTCAACCTCTTTTTTAACCACGAAAAACACGAAAGTTTTTTCTATGCGATTTTTGCGTTCTTGCTTTTCGTTCACTTGGCCGCCTATGACTCCTGGTTCCTGATCTCGCAAAGAACGAAGATCGGGAATAAAACACAAAGAATTTTTTCGTGACTTTCGTGTTTTTCGTGGTTAACGTTTTTTCACTCCGTCAGATCCGCTTCCAGACCGCGCAAGAAAAAGTCCAGTGTTTCCGAGACCGTCTGCCGCATCGGTATGGTCGGCTGCCAACCAAGCAAGCGTTTGGCGTTGCGGATGCTGGGGCGCCGGTGCGTCACATCCTGATAACCTTTCCCGTAATAATGGCCGCTTTCGGTCATTCTGAAACCGGCGAACGGCGGAAAATGGTGACGCAACGGATGCGCTTCAAAACACTCGAGCAACATTTCCGCCAACCCCTTGATGCTGGCTTCGTTGTCGGGATTGCCGATGTTGATGATTTGGCCGTCACACTTGCCGTCGCGGTTTTCGATGATGCGAAACAGCGCGTCGATGCCGTCTTTGATGTCGGTGAAACACCGTTTTTGCGCACCGCCGTCAACCAACTGAATCGGCGAACCTTCCACCAGATTCAAAATCAACTGCGTGATCGCCCGTGAACTGCCGATACGCGCCGCGTCGAGCGAATCGAGCCGCGGCCCCATCCAGTTGAAAGGACGAAACAGGGTGAACTTCAATCCCTCTTTGATGCCATAGGCCCAGATAATACGGTCAAGCAACTGTTTCGATACCGAATAAATCCAGCGCTGTTTGTTGATCGGCCCGACGATCAAGCGCGAGTTATCTTCGTCGAATTCCTTGTCGTCGCACATGCCATACACTTCCGACGTCGAAGGAAAGATGATGCGCTTTTTGTATTTGACACAATCGCGCACGATCTTCAAATTTTCCTCAAAGTCGAGCTCGAATACCCGCAGCGGATTGCGGGTGTATTCAATCGGTGTCGCAATGGCGACCAGCGGCAACACCACGTCGCATTTTTTGATGTGGTATTCGATCCACTCCGAGTGGATGCTGATGTCGCCTTCGACGAAATGAAAATGTGGGTTGTCCAGAAAGCGGACGATGGCGTCCGAACCGATGTCCAGCCCGTAAACCTCATAATTTTCCTGCAACAAGCGTTCGGTCAAATGGTTGCCGATGAAACCGTTTACGCCCAGAATCAGCACCCGCGTTCGCCGCTTCGGGCGCGTCGATACCACCTCACCCAATCGACTGTTGGCCACCAACCCCAGTTCTTCGGCCAGACGCTCGCCTTGTGAATAAAGTCCCATTTCGGTTTGGCCGGAAACAATTTGCAGCGCGTCTTTTCCGCAAGCTACGGTGAACGGCTGTACCGACAACACGGTTCCCGGTTGCGTTTGGTGGTTGCATGCTTCTACCCGCGCATCCCAGACGATGAATTTCCGGTTGCCGTTGAATGAAAAAGCGCCCGGATAAGGTTCGGTGACAGCGCGCACCAGGTTATCAATGTGTTGCGCGGGCTGTTGCCAGTCAATTTTTCCGTCGGCGGGTGTTCGGCGACCGAACACCGTGGCTTGCGTTGAATCCTGCGGCGTCAGCGTGATCGCGCCGCGAGCGATTTTCGGAAGCAGATCGTTGAGTAATTCATGAGCCGCCGTGTTCAGTTTTTCGTGCAACATCAGCGCGGTATCGTTATTGGCGATGGCAACGCGCTTTTGTCCGGCAATATCGCCAGCATCCGCTTTCGACACCATTCGGTGCAAGGTGACGCCGGTTTCTTTTTCGCCATGAACCAGAGCCCAGTTCACCGGTGCGCGCCCACGATAACGCGGCAGCAACGAGCCGTGCAGGTTGTAGCCGCCTTGCGGCGCAAGTTCCAGAATGTCGTCGCCGATCAGATCGCGGTAGTAAAAAGAAAACAGAATGTCCGGCTGCATCGCACGAATGCGCTCGACCCACAGCGGATGGTTGACATCTTCCGGCGCGAACACCGGCAGATTCAAACCAGCGCAAAGACGGGCGACCGAAGCGAAGAAACGATTCTCCCGAGGATCATCGACATGCGTGAACACCGCTTCGATTTCGTAACCCGCCGCCAGCAGTGCTTTAATACCGGTACAACCGATGTTGTGATAAGCGAATACCACTGTTTTCATGTTGGATCCTCAAGTTTTTTTGAAAAGCGCCGTTGTCCGACGGTTTTTTGAACAAAGTAACGTGGGCGAGCGCGCACATCCTGGTAAATCCGGCCAATGTATTCGCCTAACAATCCCATTCCGACAAACTGGGCGCCGATGAAAATGAACAGCAGCGAAAACAGCATGAAAACGCCTTCCGCGCCCCAATCCGCACCCAGCAAAAAGCGCAGCGCGATCAACAAAAGCCCCAGCACAAAACCGCCGAGCGCCAGCACGCTGCCGAAAATACTGAGAATGCGCAGCGGTGTTGTTGTCAAACAAGTCACAAGGTCGTACATCAAATTGATGAGTTGCATTAACCCATATTTGGAGGTGCCAAACTTGCGCTCTTCGTGCTGTACGGGCACTTCAATCACCCGACACGCAAAAGTATTGGCGAGAATCGGAATGAATGTGCTTCGTTCATGGCAGGACAGCATGGCCTCGATGATCGGGCGGCGGTAAGCGCGCAACATGCAACCATAGTCGCTCATCACCCGCCCCGTTGCTTTGCGAATCACTGCGTTGATCAGTTTGGATGCCATTCTGCGAAACAATGAATCCTGCCGGTTCATCCGAATCGTTCCCACCACATCATGTCCTTGCTCCGCTGCCGCGACCAGATTCGGAATTTCCTCGGGAGGATTCTGCAAATCGGCATCGAGCGTCACCACCAGATCGCCGCACGCCAACTTGAAGCCTGCCATGATCGCCGAATGCTGACCGTAATTGCGATTGAGCAAAACGGACAACACATGACTGTCTGCCGTTTCCGCCGCCGCCGCAATGATGGTTGCCGAAGCATCACTGCTGCCGTCGTCAACCAGAATGATTTCGTAATCCTGTTTGAGTTTGGCGCACGCCGCCTGCGTTCGCTCAAGCAGCACGGGCAGGCTCTCCTCCTCGTTGAAAACCGGTATCACCACCGATACGGTTTGAATAGCATCGAATTCAAACATGTTGTTGCTCCAGAATATCCGTCATCGCCGAGACAACGCGCTCGACATCGCTGTCCTGCATGTCGGGAAACAACGGCAGCGAACAGATGCGCTCGGCGTTCCACTCGCTGTTCGGCAGCGACAGTTGCGGGTAACGCTCGCGGTAATACTTTTGCGTGTGCGCCGCACGAAAATGCAGACCGGTACCGATGCCGCGTTCTTTCAGTCCGTTCATCAGCGCGTCGCGTGTCAATCCCCGACAACGCTGCGGATCGGTTCGGACGATGAACAAGTGCCAGGCGTGTTGGTGCGGGTACGCCGGTAATTGCAACGGCTGGAAAGGCAAGTCGCGCAATCGTTTCAGATAAAGCGCCGCCAGTTCGGTGCGCCGCGCATTGAGCTCCGGCAGACGCTGCAACTGCGCCAACGCCAGCGCCGCCTGAATATCCGTCAGGTTGTATTTGAAACCGGGCGCGATCACTTCCGCCTGCGGTTTGCGTCCCTGTTGCTCACGGTCAAACGCATCAAGCCCCAGACCGTGAAATTTCAGACAACGCATACGATCGGCCAGCGCGTCGTCGTCGGTGACGATCAAGCCGCCTTCGGCGCACGTCATGTTTTTGATCGCGTGAAACGAAAAGATCGCCGTGCCTTGTGTGCCTACCCAACGGTCTTTGTAGCGCGTCCCGACCGCATGGGCAGCGTCTTCGATGATTGGAATGTTGTGTTCTTTTGCAACTGCTGCGATCACGTCGATGTCCAGCGGCGCACCGGCGTAATGTACCGGCACGATGGCTTTGGTGCGCGGCGTGATGGCGGCGCGAATCGCTTCGGCGCTCACCATCAACGTACCGGGATCGACATCGACCATCACCGGTTCCGCGCCCAGCAAAACAATCATGTTCAGCGTGGACACCCAGGTTTGCGACGGCGTGATGACTTCGTCGCCCGAACCGATGCCCAATGCCGCCAGAGCCACATGCATGCCGCCGGTTGCGGAACTGACCGCAACGGCCTGGCGACAACCCAACATCTCGCAAAACGCCGTTTCCAGCGCCTGACACTGTGGGCCGGTCGTGATCCAGCCGGAGTTCAGAACACGGGTGACGGCCGCCATTTCGGCGGCTCCGATGGCTGGCTGGGTAAAAGGCAAAAAAGATTTCATGACAGAAGGCGCTCTCGATTTTTGCCATTCTAACAGGAGCAACGCCAGCGCGTTTTTTTGCTTTTACGTCTTACCTTACGGCATTTGCTGTGCCGCATGCTTTACCCGCAAAATTTCTACGGTATGAGTCTCATTGAGCACGCGATAGAAAACAATATAGTTTCGATGAACGACCAACTCGCGCACATCACCCGGAAGACCGGGGCGTCCCGTGTGACCAAGCTCCGGGTGCTGTGCAAGCAGCGAGATTCTGTTGCGCATCTCCTGACCGAAGCGGCACGCCGTGACCGGGTTGTCTTTGCCGATATACCGAATGATGGCGAGCAAGTCCTCACTGGCCTTCGGTCGCCATTCAATACCGTAAGCGCGCTTCACCTTTGTCATAAATCAGCCGACCACGCTTCTTTCGGTCGGTTTGTGTTCGGTTGCGAGGGCGGTAATATCGGCATCCATCCCGGTCATGACTTCATCGTGCGAAAGATTTGGCCTAGCGTCGTCAGCAGCATCCTGAATTTCAGCAGCCAACCATTCCGAATAGGCGGCAGCCCGATGCGCCTTGCGTAGCGCTTCGGCACGGCCATGAGTGCCGGAAGTGGTGATGCGTTCGGCAGGCGTCCATTCGCTGGCATCAAACTGGCCGATGGTGATGCCCGCGCCGCGCAATACACTCAAAGCGACCGCAGGATTGCCGAAACGACGCGGCTCACTGCTACGGGCCTTGGCCAATACAGCGCCGGAACCGTTACGTGTGATGATCTGGACAAAAAAAGCCCCGCCCTGTCCTTTCAAAGTCACATCGGCAACACCACCGGCCTCGCGAGCCGTTCGAAGTTGCTCAAGCGTCATGCTTTGCATGGTTTTTTCCTTGCGTTGAGTGCAATCAATGAAGATTGTGCATGATTTATTGGTCGCGTGCAAGCGTCCAACGATTAAGGAATCGACCGCTCTTGCGGAGACATGAAGAAGCAGAGGTGTAATGAACCGCTGCGTAAGGCCAAACGAGCGGACAGAATCTGGTATATAATCATTGTCTTTTTTTCGCACAACTCTTTGAGGCATAACGATTATGGTCGTCATTCGACTGGCTCGCGGCGGCGCCAAGAAGCGCCCCTTTTATCATGTGGTCGTCGCTGATTCACGGAACCGGCGCGATGGTCGGTTTATCGAACGCGTCGGTTTTTATAACCCGATTGCCAACGACAAGGAAGAAGGCATCCGTCTGGCAATGGATCGAATCACGTTCTGGCAGGAGCGCGGTGCGCAATTGTCGGATACGGTGGCGATGCTGACCAAACGCGCTGCGAAAGTTGCCTGATAAGCGGCGTAAACAAGCGTTGCAATTACGGAGATGACGGCAACCGGGGTCGTGATGGGGCGCGTTGTTGCGTCTTATGGCGTCCAGGGTTGGCTGAAAGTGCAGCCGTTTACTGCCGCCAGGGACGCCTTGTTGATGTACCGGCAATGGTCGTTGGTGGATCGTCACGGCGCAGCGCGGGATTACCGGCTTAAAGAAGGCAAGGTGCATGGCGAACATGTGCTGGCGGCTCTGGAAGGGGTGACGGCGCGTGAGGACGCGGCGGCGTTGCAAGGCATGTCGGTCACCGTGCCGCGTGAAGCGTTGCCCGCGCCTGATCCGGGAGAAGTGTATTTCGTCGATTTGATCGGTCTGAAAGTGATCAACCGTGAGGGCGAAACGCTGGGAACGGTGACGGCGGTACAGGAATACGGCGCACAGCCGGTGTTGCATGTGACGCCGCTACCGGAAGAAGGCGCGGAAGAAAAGAAGGTGGCGGAAACGCTGATTCCTTTTGTCGATGCGACGATTGACGCGGTGGAGTTGGCGGCTGGATGTCTTAGGGTGGATTGGCAGCGCGACGATTGATGCTGCCGAAGGATTCCCTCCCCTTCAAGGGGAGGGTCAGGGTGGGGATGGGGTTTGCTTAAACCCAAGCCGCTCTAAACAAGGAAGATAGACTGGAAAAGGCAGCCGACCCATGCGAATTGATGTGGTGACGCTTTTCCCCGAGATGGTGGAACACGCAGCGCAGTTCGGCGTGGTCGGGCGGGCGCTGACGAAAACATTGTGGTCGCTGACGCTGTGGAATCCGCGGACATACACCAGCGACCCGCATCGGACGGTGGATGATCGCCCTTACGGTGGCGGCCCCGGAATGGTGATGCTGGCAGCGCCGTTGGCGGAAACGTTGAAAGCGGCGCGAGCGGCGCAAGCCGAAGCGGGTTGTGCGGCGAGCCGGGTGTTGTATTTGTCGCCGGCGGGCGTGCCGTTAACGCATGCGCGGGTGACCGCGTTGAACGCGCTGGCGCAGCAGGGAACCGGTTTGATTTTGCTGGCGGGACGTTATGAAGGCATCGACGAACGTTTGCTGGCGCGGGAAGTGGATGAAGAAATTGCCGTTGGCGATTTCGTCGTGTCGGGCGGTGAGTTGCCTGCGATGATGTTGATCGACGCGCTGGTGCGGCAGTTGCCGGGAGCGCTGAACGACGCGGTGTCGGCGGAAGAGGAGTCGTTTGTTGACGGACTGCTCGATTGCCCGCACTACACGCGACCGCCGGTGCATGAAGGCGAGGCCGTACCCGAAGTGCTGTTATCGGGCGACCATGCGGCGATTGCGCAATGGCGCAGGATGCAGGCGCTGGGACGAACAGCAGAGCGCCGTCCGGATTTGCTGGCGCAGCGCACGTTGACGAAAGAAGAAGCGCGTTTGCTGGAAACATATCGGCAAACATGTGGTGAAACGTAGGCTGGAACAAGGTGGGCCGGGATGAAACGAAGTGGAATCCCGGCACAACAAAGGCGGTGGGAGTTTTCCCCACCAACGAAAAAACGGCGTGCATCAGGAGGCGTCCTGCGCTGCACGGCAACAGGCCCGAAGGCCATTAACTGAAAGTGGAGTTAACAATGAATCTGATTGAACAACTGGAACGCGAAGAAATGCAACGCCTGGGGAAAACCATCCCCGATTTTTCCGCCGGTGACACCGTCGTCGTGCACGTCAAAGTGAAGGAAGGCAACCGCGAGCGCTTGCAGGCATACGAAGGCGTCGTCATCGCCAAGCGTAACCGCGGACTGAACCGCGCGGTCATCGTGCGCAAAATTTCGTGCGGCGAAGGCGTCGAACGTACATTCCAAACCTATTCGCCGCTGGTTGCAAACATCGAAGTCAAACGTCGCGGCGATGTGCGTCGTGCAAAACTGTATTACCTGCGTTCGCGTTCCGGCAAGTCGGCGCGGATCAAGGAAAAACTGCAAAGCCGCAGCGTCAAAGCGGCCAGCAGCGCCGCCACAGCAAAAGCCCATGCGGACGCGAGCGCTCCCGCGCCCTCGGAAAGCGAAGCAAGCGCCGCAACAGAAAAAGCAGAATAACCTTTGTCTGCCTTCTCAAAACACCGCCTTCCGAACATCGGGAGGCGGTTTTGTTTTTCTTACGCGGAAACAAGGCTTTAACCACGAAAAACACGAAAGGCACGAAAAAAATAGCTGTCATTCTGCGCGTGTCATCCTGCGCGTAGTCGCAGGACGCAGAATCCATAAAAACCGTCTCACGCGAAGGCGCGAAGCCGCGAAGAAGAACTCAAAGCCCTTCCCCCGCTTGCGAGGGAAGAGCCTGCCCCCGCAAGCGGCGGCAGGCTCCACGGGAATGACGATGTTCTGATGCCTGATTCCTGACCTCTGATCCCTGATCGCGGTGTTGCGATTTAAAAATTATTATGAAACCCGATGTTCTGATACATTCGTATTGTTTGGCCGATGCCGCGTTGGCATAGCGCTCGGCGCGTTGTGGTTTTCATTTTTTCGGAGGTTTTATGGCAGCACAGCATTTTCGTTTGATCATTCTGGGTTCCGGTCCGGCCGGTTATACCGCCGCTATTTACGCAGCACGCGCCAATCTGAAGCCGACGCTGATCACCGGTTTTGCGCAGGGCGGGCAATTGATGACGACGACGGAGGTGGACAACTGGCCTGCCGACGTTGACGGTGTACAGGGGCCGGCGCTGATGGAGCGGTTTCAGCGTCACGCGGAGCGTTTCGAGACGGCAATGGTGTTCGACCACATTCATACGGTCGATTTGCAGTCGCGCCCGTTGCGATTGACCGGCGACAGTGGCGAATATACTTGTGATGCGCTGATTATCGCTACCGGCGCTCAGGCGCGTTATCTGGGGCTGCCGTCGGAGGAGGCGTTCAAGGGGCGCGGCGTATCGGCATGCGCGACTTGCGACGGTTTTTTCTACAAGAATCAGGATGTGCTGGTGATTGGCGGTGGCAATACCGCTGTCGAGGAGGCGCTTTATTTGTCCAATATTGCGCGGTCGGTGACGCTGGTGCACCGCCGCGACAGTTTGCGGGCGGAAGCGATGCTTGCCGATCAGTTGCTGGCTAAGACGAAGGACGGCGGCAACATTCGCGTCGTCTGGGATCATGTGCTCGATGAAGTGTTGGGCGACGACTCCGGCGTGACCGGTGCGCGTCTGAAGAATGTTAAAAGCGGCGCAACGCAGGACGTGACGGCGCAAGGTGTTTTTATTGCGATCGGGCATGCGCCGAACACGGAGTTCTTCGCCGGTCAACTGGCGATGAATGATGGCTATCTTCAGGTAAAGAGCGGCAGCAGCGGCAATGCAACGGCGACTTCGGTGGCGGGGGTGTTCGCAGCCGGTGATGTTGCCGATTCGGTTTATCGGCAGGCGGTGACGTCGGCGGCGACGGGCTGCATGGCGGCGCTTGACGCCAAGGCGTATCTTGATCAGTTGCGTTAACCGGAGATGTCTTCCCGTGCGCGGCTGTCTGATTTGAAAACGCTGTGGCAGCGGAAACAACAGGGATCAGAGGCTAGGAATCAGGTATCAGAAAAGCAACATCTCGCGCAGGGGCGCGGTGCCAAAGCCCCCTTTTCAAAGGGGGAGAGGGGAGCAAAGCGCGGCGCACCTCCGGCGACACCCCAGCAAACCCCCGCCGCCTTCGGCGGCACCCCCTTTGGAAAGGGGGCAAAGCGTGAGCGCGATGTTGATTTTCAGCGCCAAATGCGCGACGAAGAAGTGATACCGTTGCCACCATCGCGGCGGGTCGTCGTTAAGACGCCGCGGCCGGCGCCGGTGCCGAAACAGCGATTGCGCGATGAAACCGAAGTGCTGGCGCTTGCCAAGTACGGCGAGTCGTCATCGCCAACGATGTGGGACATCGGGCAGGAGATGGAAGACGATCAGACGTTTTTGCGCGTCGGCTTGTCGCCCGATATTTTGCGCAAGTTGCGGCGCGGGCAATGGGCGATTCAAAGTGAGTTGGACTTGCATGGGATGGTGGTTGACGAAGCGCACGATGCGCTGGTCGATTTTCTGATCGAGGCGCGTTCGCACGGGCTGCGTTGCGTGCGAATCATTCATGGCAAGGGGCTGACATCGCCGGGAAAAATACCGGTGCTGAAAGGCAGGGTGCGGCGCTGGCTGGCGTCCTGGGGCGATGTGCTGGCGTATTGCGAGGCGGCGCACCATTCCGGCGGCGGTGGCGCGGTGCTTGTTTTGCTGCGGGGGAAATAGGCAGGGATCAGAAAAGCGTCTCACGCGGAGGCGCGGAGAGCGCGGAGAAAAACCCGTCGTCATTCTGCGCGAAGCCGCAGAATCCAGCCCCCTCTCCCGGCCTTCGGCCACCCTCTCCCGCGAGGGGAGAGGGTTTGTTCTTCTCCGCGCTCTCCGCGCCTCCGCGTGAGGTAAAACGATCCCCGGATGACGCTTTGCTTATCCGGGCTGCGATCTGATACCTGATTCCTGATTCCTGATTTACAATATCGTCATTCCATATCTGACTTATCAAGCGTGCAAATCGATTTTCTCAAACAGGCAATAGCCGACGACATGGCGGCGGTGGATCGCGTTCTGCGCACCGGTCTTGACTCGGATGTGCTGCTGGTTCGCAGTGTGGCCGATTACATTATCGGCAGTGGCGGCAAGCGTTTGCGTCCAGCGCTGTTGTTGCTCGTTGCCCGCGCCTGCGGCTACTCTGGCACCCACCACCACACGCTGGCGGCGGTGATCGAGATGATTCATACGTCAACGCTGTTGCATGATGATGTGGTCGATGAATCGTCGCAGCGTCGCGGCAGGCCCACTGCCAATACGGAATTCGGAAATGCCGCGTCGGTGCTGGTCGGCGATTTTCTGTATTCGCGGTCGTTTCAGTTGATGGTATCGGTCGGCTCCATGCGCGTGTTGGAAATTCTGGCCGACGCCACCAACGTCATCGCCGCCGGTGAAGTGCAGCAATTGGTGAACACCGGCGACGTGACGCTCGATGAGCAGGCTTACGTCGAAGTCATCCGGCGCAAAACGGCGAAATTGTTCGAGGCGGCGAGCCGCTTGGGTGCGTTGCTGGCGGGGGTCGATGAAGTGCGCGAAACGGCGTTTGCCCACTATGGCAGGCATCTGGGAACAGCCTTTCAGATCATGGACGATTTGCTCGATTACACCGGAAATGCCGACGCCATAGGAAAAAATCTGGGCGACGATCTGGCGGAAGGCAAGATGACGCTGCCGCTGATCCGGGCCATGACTGTCGGGGCGGCGGACGATGTGGCGGTTGTTCGCCAAGCGATTGAAAATGGCGGCCTGACCGATTTTGCGCCGCTGATCGAAGTTTTGAAGCGAACCGACGCATTGGCCTACACGCAGGAACGCGCTCGTGACGAGGCCGCTCGAGCGGCGGCCTGTCTGGAAGCGGAGCCTGCTTCGCCGGATAAGGAAACCCTGATACAATTGTCGGCCTTTGCTGCCGGGCGGTCGTTTTGAGGGGTGTGTTGGCGCGCACTTTGACCTGTACCGGCGCAAATGCAGAAGCAGGGAAGTTAAATTTACGGTTGCCATAGATTTTCGGGGTGTAGCTTAGCCTGGTAGAGCGCTACGTTCGGGACGTAGAGGCCGGAGGTTCGAATCCTCTCACCCCGACCAAGAAACTTTTTCTTAATCAATAAGTTACCTTAATTGTTATGAATGCTTATCCATGACAATTAAGGTATTTTTTCTGAAACCGTTGTCCCAAAAGTGTCCCAAAACCGCTTGACATTCTGCGAAACGCGATAAATAATTGTTCATAGTGGGTGTTGCGCGAGACAGTGTCCGTATCAGGGGAAATCGTAACCCACCTGATCAGCAGAGGAAACGGATGTGGTATCTCCCTGACAGAGCGGTAGGGAAAGAGATACGACGCGCAGCAGACGGAAAGTATCTTGCCACGGGACCGGCGTGGAGCAATACGGATACGACGCAACCTACGATGTCGAAACGCGGTGGACGCAGCCCTACGGGGCGTTTCCTCTCCTTTAACTGCGTTGGCCAAAAATAAATACGGCAAATTACCCAGAGAGTGGTTAAGCCAGAACCACATCGCTCATTTGTTTTCCTTATTGTGAAGGAGAAGCAGATGAGAGCACCTGATTCTACATCCGCTAAAAAAATCATTTTCATTGAGCAACTGTCCGAGCTTATAGGCAAAACGCCCACAACAATTCGTACTTGTACGACCAACAAAAAATATCAGCACCTGATACCGCTGCCTTTTAAGCTGCCAAACTCCCGGCGTTTGTGCTGGTATCTAGGGGACGTCAAAGCATGGATGGCGCAAGGTAGGGCGGCCACCCCAAAACCGAGGCGGCCACGCGGTCGGCCAACGAAAAAAGAGCAGCATCGGACGGCAAGCGTGACAACAAAAGAAGGGGGTAAAGCATGAGCGCCCCAGAATACCAAAGTGTGCCAGTCACGATGCTCGACTGGCGTGAAACGCGCGATTTGCTACCCGACCAAAAATTTATATTTTCGTATTTGTGGTGGGCTCGTGAGTCGAACTGGTGCGGTGTTTACTTGCTGCCCATCGAGGCAACCGCAGCGCGGTTGTCGCTGACAGCCCGGGCGCTGGAAGATGCTCTGGCAGAGTTTCGTCGGCGTAGGCTGATAGACATGGACGATGACACCGGCGAAATTTACATCGAAAAATGGCTATACTGTCGTCATAACACAGGAGCGCGATTCGAAATCATGTGGGAATCATCCATGGCGGCGGTACGTAGCCGCCGCCTATGGGAAAAAGCAAATAAAGCAAAAAACTCAATAAAATCAAGGCTCCATGACGCAAACGGAAATGGAAATAAAAATGGAAATAAAAATAAAGCAGTAGCACCCAGCGCCACAAATTCCAACGACATTCGATGTGCGACCGACGACAATGCTGCTACTCAAACCCAAAAAAAACAAAAACAAAAA
>JAITMH010000177.1 GCA_031277445.1 Burkholderiales bacterium | reverse complement strand
CTACGCGATACATCTGTCCGAGGTTATATTGGGAATTCGCATGTCCCTGTTCCGCTGCCTTGCGAAACCACTTCACGGCTTCAGCATCGTCTTTGGGCACACCTCGGCCACCTTCGTACATCCCCCCAAGACGAAACTGTGCCTCCGCATGTCCCTGTTCCGCTGCCTTGCGATACCACTTTACGGCTTCGGCGTCATTCTGGACTACGCCTCGACCGTTGGCGTACATCGCCCCAAGGTTATTTTGCCCTGACGCATGCCCCTGCTCCGCTGCCTTACGAAACCACTTCACAGCCTCAGCTTCATCCTTTGCAACGCCTCGTCCATTGCCGTACATCCGTCCAAGTTCAATCTGGGCTTCCACATCTCCATTCTCCGCCGCACGTTTAACCGCCTCAAAATCTTCCGCCTGAACCAGCAAGGCAAAACAAATCGCAAACAGTCCTATACACCAGCGTACAGCATGCAACATTTCATTTCTCCTTTTGATCTGTCTCGAAATAATCAACGCGTTAGAACCCATCTCAAAATTATCGCGGGATTGTAGAGATGCTCTTACAACCCTACGGCGTCATTGCGAGCGAAGCTAAGCAATCCAGTCAAGCCGTTTCCCTTTACGCATTCATCGCAAACGAAGTCTTTGGCCGCAAGTTCCAGCATGGTAAATAAAACACTGCTCAGTGGTTTTTTGTGTGTTTCTGGATTGCTTCGCTTCGCTCGCAATGACGCCAGAGACTATGGCCGTTCTCATCAGTATTCACGCTTTACTTCTCCCTCTCCCCTACCCCTCTCCCGCAGGCGGGAGAGGGGAAATCAGGATTCAAAACCTATTTCTTGGGCCAGAACTTCTCCCGAAGCCGCTCAAAAAAACCCGGCTTGTGCGTCTGCTTTTTCATGGCTTCAAGCGCCTCTTGAGCTTCGGGATGTTCTTGTTCCGCGGCCTTCTGATACCAGGCCATCGCTTCGGCGTCGTTCTGCGTCACGCCCCGGCCTTCGGCGTACATCTCGCCAAGGGTATATTGGGCTGCCACATGTTCCTGCTCCGCTGCCATGCGGTACCAGTTCGCCGCTTCCGCATCGTCCCTGGGAACACCCTGACCTCCGGCGTACATTCTTCCAAGATTGTATTGGGCTGCCGCGTTTCCCAGCTCCGCCGCTTTGCGATACCAGTTCGCAGCCTCGGCTTCGTCCCGCTCAACGCCCCGACCATGGGCGTATCTCAACCCAAGATTGTATTGGGCGGTTGCATTTCCCTGTTCCGCCGCTTTTCGGGACCACTTCACCGCTTCCGCATCATCCCTTGCGACACCCAGACCAAAGGCGTATATCGAACCAAGAACAAATTGAGCGTCCGCTTGCCCCTGTTCCGCTGCCTTGTGGTACCACTTCGCAGCTTCGGCATCGTCCCGCTCAACGCCCTGACCACTGTTGTACCTCACCCCAAGATTGAATTGCGCTTGCGCATCTCCATTCTCCGCCGCACGTTTGATCGCCTCAAAATCCTCTGCCTGAACCAGCAGGGCAAAACAAATCGCAAACAACCCTATGCACCAGCGCACAATATGAAGCATTTCATTTCTCCTTTTGAATTGTTTCTAAAAAATCACTCATGAATCAGAGTCTATTTCGCAGACCGGAACAATCCACGGAGCAATCCAAAAAGTCCGGCGTTACGAGGTTGTCCTTTCAAGAACTCAAGCGCTTCCTGGGCATCCTTATCTCCTTGCTCCGCCGCCTTGTGATACCACCTCGCGGCTTCCGCGTCATCCTGCGCCACACCCTGACCTTCTGAATACATCACCCCGAGATTATATTGGGCAGAGGCATCCCCCTGTTCCGCTGCCTCGCGATACCACTTCACTGCTTCCGCTGCATTCTGTGCCACACCCAGTCCTTCGGAATACATCCACCCAAGGTTACACTGGGCATCCGCATTCCCCTGCTCCGCTGCTTCGCGATACCATTTCACAGCCTCTGCATCATTTCGCGTAACACCCAGTCCTTCGGAATACATCCACCCGAGGCTAAATTGGGCTTTTGCATTCCCTTGCTCCGCCGCCTTGCGATACCACCTCACGGCCTCCGCGTCATCCTGCGCCACGCCCTGACCTTCTGAATACATCTCCCCGAGATTATATTGGGCAGACGCATCTCCTTGCTCCGCCGCCTTGCGATACCAGTCCACTAAGCCGTCCTGAAAAATCTACGCACTAAAAATTATGACTATGCCCAATACGCAACGGTCACCAGCAGCACCAGTCCCAACCAGAACAACAGCGCCCGCCAGACGAGTCCAATCGCTGGCGGTAACGCGCCGGGGGTTACCGGAACGCTTTCGGGCGGCGGACCCAGGGTTTCTTCGTTGACCGTTTCTTCGCTTATCGTTTTTTCGTTCGCGGCTGCTTCCGCCAGTGCTTCGGTGACCGCTTCCGCTGATGCCATCATTGGCACGTCGCTAATGTCGGCGGCTTCCGCTACGGCTTCGGCGGGTGTTGCCTCAGCCGGTTTCGGCGCGTTTTCTGTGGGCGCCGCTGCCGGTGTTCGCCGCGTCCAAGCCAATCCCAAAGCGCCGAAAGCCGTCGCCAGCAGCAGGTTTTCGTTGGCGGCGTTGTCGAATGCCGCGTCATCTCTGGGTCGTGCGCGCCATTGATAAATCGCGTCTTCGAAATCGCCGACGATGGCAAACGAAAACGCCAGTAAACGTATCGGCAACCAATCCAGAATGAAAAGAAGCCAGCGCGCCACTTTCCCCAGTTCGGCTCGCGCCGTCGTCAATACGGTGATGTCCTCACCGGCGGGGTTGTCGCTCCATTCGCGTGCCACCAGCGACAGCATCCAGTAGAACGCTGCGCCCGTCGGCCCGAAGATCAGAAACCAGAACACGATGCCGAAAACGCAGCGGTACGCCGCCAGCGCTCCGGCCTCGATGGTGCGCTGCGCGATGTCGTCGGAACTTAATAACGTCAGGCTGTCGCCGCCCCGCCAACCGTCAAACGCTTTGCGCGCCGCAGGCAAATCGCCGTTTTGCAGGTTTTCCGTGATCTCGGTGACGGCGTGGCTGAATCGGCGGAATCCCATCAGCAAGTAAAGCACGACCAAGCTCCAGATCAGGAACCCAACCTGCGCCATCAGCGCATCTGCCGCCACAGCCAGCAACACATCCACCAGAATAACCGGCAACACCGGCAGCAGCGCCACCACCGTCGCTGGCCAGGCTCCCCAGTCGATCATTCTCGCTTCCAGCCAGCGCAGATAACCGGTGTACAGCCGCTCGACACCGCCTCGCCAGCTTGCCGAATACCATTGCTCAAACCCGAGCGCCGCCAAAATTGCCAGAAATTTCATGCCGTCCCGAAAACCTGTTATCCAAGGTCTTTGATTATAATCGCTCCTTTTGCTTCCCATCGGTTTATCACATGACCGCGACCCAACAACGCGAATCGATGGATTATGACTTGCTGATCGTCGGCGGCGGCCCCGCAGGATTGGCGGCCGCCTTACGCGCCAAGCAAGCCGCGCTGGCCGCTGGCGCCGACATCAGCGTCGCTGTGGTCGAAAAAGGCGCCCCTATCGGTGCCCACTCGCTTTCGGGTGCTCTGCTCGACCTGCGGATTCTGGACGAACTGCTTCCCGATTGGCGCGGGCAGGCGCCGCCGTTCAAAGAGACGGTCGCCGATGAATCGTTGTGGCTGTTGGGTCGGACACGGGCTTTCCGGGTTCCGAACTGGAGTGTGCCGAAATCAATCCGCCATCACGGTCACGCGCTCATCAGCCTCAGCCGTTTGACCGCCTGGCTTGGCGAACAGGCTGAAGCCTGCGGCGTTGACCTGTTCACCGGCTTTGCCGCCGCTTTGCCGCTGTATGCCGACGATTCGCCGCAAAGTCCGCTGATCGGCGTCATCACCGGCGATTTTGGCGTTGACCGTCAGGGCGCCCAAAAATCCAATTACCAACCCGGCGTTGAACTGCGCGCCCGCTACACCTTACTCGCCGAGGGTTGCCGTGGACATCTGAGCCGTCTTTTCGAGGAGCGTTTTCATTTGCGTGACAGCGCCGCCACACAAAAATACGGCTTGGGTTTCCGCGAACTGTGGCGGATTCCCGCCGAGCAACACCATCCGGGCAAGGCCATACACCTGCTGGGCTGGCCGCTCGCCGGTCGCGCCAGCGGTGGCGGCTTCATTTACCATCTGGACGATCAGCACGTCGCCATCGGGCTGGCGGTTCACCTCGACTACGAAAATCCGTCGCTGTCGCCGTTCGATGAATTTCAGCGGCTCAAAACGCATCCCATGCTGAAAACCCTGCTTCACGGCGGCGAGCGTCTGGGCTACGGCGCCCGGACGCTGACCGGAGGCGGCGTACAATCGCTTCCGAAACTGGCGTTTCCGGGCGGCGCTTTGATCGGTGACGCGGCGGGAATGGTCAATTCGCCCCGCATGCAAGGCATTCACACGTCGATGAAAGGCGCGATGCTGGCGGCGGAAGCGGCGGTAAGTGCCATCGCGCAACGCCGCGCACACGACACGTTGCGTGAATACAACGACGCTTTGCGCGACTCCTGGGTTTACGACGAACTGCATGCCATGCGCAACATAAAACCCAGTTTGAAACATGGTTTTGTCGGTGGTCTGTTGAGCGCCGGTTTTCACCTCTGGACGCAACAAATCGGGCTGGGTCGCTTGTTTCCCTGGACGCTGCAACACAAAGCGCCCGACCGTCAGGTGTTGCGCCCCGCCGCCAAAATGCCGACGCTTGACTACCCTCCTTACGACAATGTCACTACGTTTGATCGTGCCTCATCGGTTTACCTGAGCCGCACACAGCATGAAGAAGACCAGCCATGTCATTTACATCTGGTCGATGCCGAATTGCCCGAAAGCCTCAATTTACCGTGCTACGGCGGCCCGGAGCGCTTGTACTGCCCTGCCGGTGTTTACGAATACCGCCGTAACAACGGCACGCCTGACGCCCCTCTAACCCTGCGTATTCACGCCGCCAACTGTCTGCATTGCAAAGCCTGCGACATCAAAGACCCGGCATCCAACATCCGCTGGACGCCGCCGGAAGGCGGCAACGGGCCAAATTATGTTATGTAGCTATGTTTACCCGTTTCTAATTTTTTCTGCTCCAGTGTTGCGCTGATCCGATTTTACGGTATTCTTCCAAAGTCCCTACCGGGATTCCGTGTAATACCGTCATACCCTTTCTAACAACTTGGGTATTCACTGCAAGAAGCTGTTTACCCATTGGCTTCTTTGACTTTGTTGATAAAAGCTGTTCCATTATATATTTGTTGCCAAGGAGGCCTTTAATGAAAAACTTGTCGTTAGCTGTCGCGCTCATTGGCGCATGTGTGTTGGCTCCCGCCGCGCAAGCGCAGGAACCCATTGTGATCAAGTTCAGCCACGTTGTGGCCATGGACACTCCGAAAGGAAAGGCCGCTGAGTTTTTCAAGAAGCTCGCCGAAGAGCGAACTCAGGGACGCGTTAAGGTCGAGGTTTACCACAACAGCGCGTTGTACAAAGACCGGGAAGAGATGGAAGCGTTGCAGTTGGGCGCCGTCCAGATGCTTGCCCCGTCGCTGGCCAAATTCGGCCCGCTCGGCATCAGGGAATTTGAAGTTTTCGACATTCCGTACATCCTCGACGGTTATGAAGCATTGCACAAAGTCACGGACGGTCCCGTCGGCGCCAAGCTGTTGAAGTTGCTTGAGCCTAAAGGAATCATCGGCCTTGGCTACTGGGACAACGGCTTCAAGATCATGAGCGCCAACAAGCCGATCAAGACGCCCGCCGACATGAGAGGGCTGAAAATACGCATTCAGTCGTCCCGAGTGCTGGATGCTCAGATGCGTGCGCTGAGAACCTTGCCACAGGTCATGGCGTTCTCCGAGGTGTATCAGGCGCTGCAAACCGGCGTTGTTGACGGCACCGAAAATCCGCCGTCGAACATGTTCACGCAGAAGATGCACGAAGTGCAGAAACACGCCACGATAACCAACCACGGTTATCTCGGCTATGCGGTGATCGTCAACAAGAAATTCTGGGACGGCCTGCCGAAAGACATCCGCGACATTCTTGAACAGGCGATGAAGGAGACCAATGCCTACAACAACGAAATTGCCAAGAAAGACAACGACGACGCTATGGAAGGCATGAGAGCTTCCGGTCGCACCGAATTCCATACGCCGACCGAAGCCGAGCGCAAAGCCTGGGTCGCAGCGCTGATACCGGTACACAAAGAAGTCGAGTCTCGGGTCGGCAAAGAAACCATCCAGGATTTCTATAAGGCCACCGGTCAACAACCTTGATAATGTTACAAAGACACACGCTCCCGTCAAACGGGCGCGTGTGTCTTTTTTGCTCCCTATCGTATCCATAAACCAAGAGGTCCAATGTTAAGATTGTTCAACCTCATCCTCAACCGTCTTGAGGAAATTATCGTCATCGTGCTGATGGCGGTGGCGACGGTGATCACTTTTCTTGCCGTGTGTCACCGCTACATGTCAGGCTATGAGATTCCGTATCTGCAAGACTGGCTTTTATCGCTGAACTTTGCTTGGGCGCAGGAACTGTGTATTTACCTGTTCGTATGGATGGCCAAATTCGGCGCCGCTTACGGTGTGCGCACCGGCATCCACGTCGGTATTGACGTTGTGATCAACCGACTTAAGGCACGCGCCCGTTACTGTTGCATCCTGTTCAGCATGGGGGCAGGCGCCTTATTTACCGGCTGCATCGGCTTCATGGGCGCCAAATTCGTCTGGGGACTTTCGCAAACTTCCTCAGTATCGCCCGACCTGGAAATTCCGGTTTGGATTGTTTATCTGGCAATCCCCCTTGGTTCTTTTCTGATGTGTTACCGCTTCCTCCAGGTTGCCTGGGGCTTTGCGAGAACCGGTGAGCTGCCGCATCATGACGCTTCCCACGTCGAAGGGCTTGAAGATGAGGTGAATAAAGATACCGCGTCTGACAAACCCCACGGCAAAGAGGAGAACCGCTCATGAACGGCCTCATTATTTTCAGCCTGCTCCTCGCCCTGATGCTGACAGGGATGCCCATCTCCATCTCGCTGGGTCTGACCGTTCTCACCTTCTTCTATTTCATGACGCAGGTTCCGGTCGAGTCGGTAGCGATGAAGCTGTTTACCGGCATCGAAAAATTCGAGATCATGGCGATCCCGTTCTTTGTTCTGGCGGGTAACTTCCTGACACACGGAGGCGTCGCCCGACGCATCATCAACTTCGCCACCTCCGTCGTCGGCCACATGCACGGCGGCCTCGGGTTGGCCGGTGTTGTCGCTTGCGCGTTGTTCGCGGCCATATCGGGTTCCAGTCCGGCCACCGTCGTCGCGATCGGCTCGATCCTGCTGCCGGCAATGCTCAAACAAGGCTACCCCGCACG
>JAITMH010000169.1 GCA_031277445.1 Burkholderiales bacterium | reverse complement strand
AGAAGATAGCGGGCATTCTGCGCGGAGCGAAACGAAGTCGCAGAAAACAAAAAAAAACACCTTACGCGAAGGCGTAGATTGTAGGAGCGGGTTTCAAACCCGCCCTTTTTTACGCATTTATTGCGGGCGGCAGATTGCCGCCCCTACGCCAAAATTGCTACGCCCTGCTCGTAGGGGAGGCAACCTGCCTCCCGTTTTCTTGTGGATTCTGCGACTACGCGCAGAATAACAAATATCGTAGGGTGGATAAGGCCGAAGGCCGCAATCCACCAACAACAAACCTCCGCCGGCTTCGCCGACACCCCCTTTGAAAAGGGGGCTTTAAAACGCATCTTCGCGTGAGGCAAATGTTGGGGTTCGCTGCGCTCACCGCCAACCTACGGAACTCCGCGCCTCGTGTGAGAAAAAAGGGCGGGTTTGAAACCCGCCCCTACATTTCGACGCTGCCGCACGGAAATTTTTTTGCGTTCTTTGCGTTCTTTGCGGTTAATTTTTCTGGATTGCTTCGCTGCGCTCGCAATGACGCCGCTTTCTGATCCCTGATTCCTGCCCCCGTCACAACCACACCCGCGCATTGCGGAACATCCGCAGCCAGGGCGACGCGCCATCGCTCTCACATCCCCATGCGCGTGGTCGCCAGGACATTTGCGCAACGCGGAAGACGCGCTCCGGATGCGGCATCATGATGGTGAAGCGTCCGTCTTCCGAGGTGAAGGCGGCGGCGCCTCCTGAGGAGCCGTTGGGATTGAACGGATACCGCTCCGTTGTTTGTCCATAGTGATCGACGTAGCGCATGGCGACGAACGCTTGCGCTTGTTCCTGTTGTGCCGCATCCACATATTCGGTGTAACCTTCGCCGTGCGCCACCACGACCGGCAAACGGCTGCCGTCCATTCCACGGAACAAGACGGAAGGCGTTTCGGCGATTTCGATCAGCGGCAACCGCGCTTCGAATTGTTCGCTCAGATTGCGCACGAAGGCCGGCCAATGCGCCGCACCCGGAATCATCTCGCGCAACTGGCTCATCATTTGGCAGCCGTTGCACACGCCTATCGCCAGCACGTCATCGCGTGCGAAGAACGCTGAAAACTCATCGAAAGCGCGTGTGTTGAACAGGATCGACTTGGCCCAACCGCCGCCGCCCCCCAGCACGTCGCCGTATGAAAAACCACCGCACGCCGCGATCATGTTGAAGTCGCGCAACGAGGTATGGCCTTCAAGAATATCGCTCATGTGTACATCAAACGCATCAAAACCCGCCGCGTCGAACGCTGCCGCCATTTCCACTTGACCGTTGATGCCTTGCTCGCGCAGAACGGCTATTTTTGGACGAACGCCGCTTGCGATGAACGGCGCGGCGATGTCTTCGTTTTTGTCGAACGTCACCCGCACCTGCATCCCCGGATCGTCGGTGTCGAGCAACGCTTTGCGCGTTTCGTTGGCGCATTCGGGATTGTCGCGCAACGCCTGCATTGCCAGTGATGTCGATGACCACAACGCTTGCAACGTCACTCGCGGTTCGTAGAGCATCCGATTTTTGCCATGATGTACGACGATGTTTGCTTCTCCGCCGACACACGGCACACCAACCGCTGTCGCCGCTATTCCGGCTTTTTCCGCCGCCAGCTTCACCGCCCCTACGTCTTTCGTTTTCACCTGCACTACCGCGCCGAGTTCTTCGGCAAAGCAGGTGTTAAGCAACGGCGTTTCGCCGGAGAAATGCAGTTCCAATCCGGCATGCGCCGCGAACGCCATTTCAAGCAACGTGACCAGGATGCCGCCGTCGCCGATGTCGTGATAGGCGAGCAATTTGCCTTGCCGGTTCAACGTGCGAATGAGTTGCAGGAAGGCCCGCAATGTTTCGGCATCGTCAACATCGGGCGTTTCGTGACCGATGCGTCCATACACTTGTGCCAGCGCCGAACCTCCAAGCCGACGTTTGCCGCGTGTCGGATCGAGCCACAGCAGTTGTGTTTCGCCGTCGTTCAATTGCAGTTGCGGCGTCAGCGTCCGACGCACATCATCGACTTGCGCGAAAGCGGTAACGATCAACGATACCGGCGCGATGATGTTGCGTGCGGAGCCATCGCTTTCCGTCCACGCGGTACGCATCGACATCGAATCTTTGCCGACCGGAATCGACACGCCGAGTTTCACGCACAGTTCGGACACGGCTTGCACGGTGTCGTACAACGCCGCGTCTTCGCCCGGTTGTCCGGCTGCCGCCATCCAGTTCGCCGATAATTTGACGCGCTGCCAGTCAGCAACATCGCCGGTAACATCGCCGGAAACGTCCGCCGCCACCAGATTGGTCAGCGCTTCCGCAATCGCCATCCGTCCCGACGCGGGCGCGTTAATGGTCGCCAGCGGCGTTTTCTCGCCCATCGCTATCGCTTCGCCGTGCGTATGGCGAAAATCGGCAAGCGTCACGCCACAATCGGCCACCGGCACTTGCCAGGGGCCGACCAGCGGATCGCGTGCGATCAGCCCGCCGACCGACCGGTCGCCGATGGTGATCAGGAACGACTTGTCGGCGACTGCCGGAAATTGCAGCACACGTGTTAACGCATCTTTTAAATCAATGTTTTCCAACGCCAGCGTTTCATGCGTTTGTTTTTCCCGTACCACATCACGATGCATGCGCGGCGGCTTGCCGAGGATTAAATCGAGCGGCACATCCACGGGCGTGTTGTCGAAATGCGCGTCCGTCACTTTCAAATGCCCGTCATCGGTGGTCGTACCCACCACCGCAAACGGGCAACGCTCTCGTTTGCACAACGCCTCGAAACGCGGCAAATCTTCCGGCGCTATCGCCAGCACGTAGCGCTCTTGCGCTTCGTTGCTCCACAATTCGCGTGGACTCATTCCCGGTTCTTCATTCGGCAAGGCCCGCAATTCGATTACGCCACCGGCGCCCGCATCATGAACCAGTTCAGGAAAAGCGTTCGACACACCACCGGCGCCGACATCGTGTATCGACAGAATCGGGTTGACGTCGCCCAATTGCCAGCAATGGTCGATCACCCCTTGCGCGCAACACTGAATCTCCGCGTTGTCGCGCTGCACCGAATCGAAGTCGAGCTCGGATTGGTTTTCGCCGCTCGCCATCGACGACGCCGCGCCGCCGCCCAGCCCGATTAAAAACGCCGGTCCGCCCAGTTGAATGAGCAGCGTTCCCGGCGGCAACGGTTTCTTCTTCGTATGCCTTGCGTCAATCGCGCCGAAGCCTCCGGCAATCATGATCGGCTTGTGATACCCGTAATGTTTGCCGCCCCAATGACCTTCAAAGGTTCTGAAATAACCGACGATGCCGGGACGACCAAATTCGTTGTTGAACGCCGCCCCGCCGAGCGGCGCGTCGATCATGATGGTTAACGGCGAGACAATGCGCTCCGGTTTTTCGAGCGGCGTCTCCCAAGGCTGCGGCAATTCGGGAAGACGCAGGTGCGACACGCTAAGACCGACCAGTCCCGCTTTCGGCTTGCCGCCGATACCGGTGGCGCTCTCGTCACGAATTTCGCCGCCGGAACCGGTCGCCGCACCCGGATACGGCGCGATGGCTGTCGGATGGTTGTGCGTCTCCGCTTTCATCAGCATGTGCGTCAACGTCTCGTGCATCTGATAACGCCGCGCCGCGTCGGGATAAAAACGCGCCGCGACCGCGCCCTCCATAATCGCGGCGTTGTCCGAATACGCCACCACCGTTCCCTGCGGGTGCGCTTTGTGCGTTTCACGAATCATCGCAAACAACGATTGCGTTTGCGGCACACCATCAATCGTCCACTGCGCGTTGAAAATTTTGTGTCGGCAATGCTCGGAATTGGCCTGTGCGAACATCGTCAGTTCAACGTCGGTCGGGTCGCGTCCCAACGCCCGAAAACGTTCCTCAAGATAGTCAATCTCGTCATCGACCAGCGCTAACCCCAATGCGGCATTGACTTCTTCCAGCGCCGTCCGCCCACGTTCCAGCAACGGAATCGACGCCATCGGTTTCGGCGCGTGACGCTCAAACAACCGCGCTGCTTCGCCAGGGTTGTCGAGTACCGTCTCCACCATCCGGTCGTGCAACGCTTCATACAATGCTGCGCGTTGCGCTTCGTCAAGCGATGCCCCGTTCTCCGTCGCGTAGTGATAAACAATCCCGCGCTCCAGACGCGCAATTTTCGTCAGTCCGCAACGATGCGCAATCGCTGCCGCCTTCGACGACCAGGGCGACACCGTTCCCAATCTCGGCACAACCAGACATGACTGCCCCTCGACATCGCTGTCCTCTGTAACATCACGCGGCCCGTATTCCAGCAGTTGTTGCAACCGCGCCGCTTCCTCGTCGTTCAGTTCCGCCGTCACTTCGGCGAAGTGCCAATAACGTGCCGACCATCGCGTCACCGGAATTTCCAGCGCTTGCACTTTCGCCAACATGCGATGCAGCCGGGACGCAGAATAAGCGCAACGGCCACGAATTTGCAGAATTTCACTCATCAAGCATTCCCCGAACAGTTACGGCAACGCCGCAAAAAGATAAATTATACGCCGCAGGATGGGGCAGCCAAGGTAGAGGTGGGCGTTGTCATCCCTTTTTTTTGATACGATACGATCATTCTCAAGCCCTCCACTTTTTCCGATACACCTTGAACGAATTTGAACTGATTCGCCGCTTTTTCAATCGCCCACCTGCCGACGGCACGGTGCGTCTTGGCGTCGGCGACGATGCCGCCGTCGTCACACCGACGCCCGGTCATGAATTGCTGCTGGCCATCGACACCATGGTTGAAGGCCGTCATTTCTTCGCCGACGTACCGCCCGCCACCCTCGGCCACAAAATCCTCGCGGTCAACCTGTCCGACATGGCGGCCATGGGCGCTGCGCCGCGCTGGGCCTTGCTCTCCGGCGCTTTGCCCGATAACGATCCTGACTGGCTCGCCGCTTTCAGCGGCGGCCTTTTCGCGCTGGCCAAGCGTTATGACGTTTCACTGGTCGGCGGCGACACCGTGCGCGGAACGCGCAGCTTCACCCTCGCCATCGCCGGTGAAGCGCCTGCGGGCGAAGCGCTGACCCGCGCCGGAGCGCAACCGAATGATGATTTGTGGGTGCCCGGCACACTTGGCGGCGCGGCGCGGGCGCTGGCCGCGATGCAGCATCAAATCACTCTCGACCCGGCGACGCTGACTGTCCTGCGCGCCCGCCTCGAAATGCCGGAGCCGCGTGTCGCCCTCGGCCTGAAACTGCGCTCCCTTTCCATCGCCCACGCTGCTCTCGATATTTCCGACGGACTGATCGGCGATCTGGGGCACATCCTGAAGGCTTCCGGCGTCGGCGCCGAAATCGAACTGTCGCGTCTGCCCTGCCATCCGGCGCTGAAAGCGCTGCTGAACGGTGCGGAACGTCCGCTGGCGCTTCACTGCCTGCTGGCCGGTGGCGACGACTACGAACTGTGCTTCGCCACGCCGCCCGATGCCCGCGATACGCTCATCGCCTTGTCACACGAATTGGCCTTGCCGCTGACCCGCATCGGCGTCATCACGGCAACGCCCGGACTCGCCGTCCTCGACGAACAACACCGTCCCCTGCCGACATTGCCTACTGCCTACGATCATTTTGAACAACGCCCCTCTCCCGGCCTACGCCCCCCCTCTCCCGCTTGCGGGAGAGGGGTTGGGGGAGAGGGTGGTGCAGTAGGCTGGGATGAAACGAAGTGGAATCCCAGCTTACGGCTCCTCACGCGAAGGCGCGAAGACGCGAAGAAGAAGCCCCCTCCCCTTCAAGAGCCTGCCCCCGAAGTGATTTTGATCGGGGGGGAGGGTTGGGGTGGGGATGGGGTTCAGGGCTCAGCCAAAACGCTGGGATTACGCTGCGCTTCATCCCAGCCTACGACTCGCCCTGCTTGTAGGGGCGGCAATCTGCCGCCCGAACATTCCTTGCGGGGAGCCCAACCATGAGCAAACGCACCCCCATCCCGCCCGCGTTTCTCTTTCGGCACCCGGCGCATTTCATCGCACTGGGCTTCGGCAGCGGCTTGTTGCCGCGCATGCCGGGAACCTGGGGAACGCTTCCCGCCATTCCCATCGCGCTTTTCCTGCACGCCCTGCACAACGACATCCTCTATCTTGCCGCCACCCTGCTGCTCATCGTCGGCGGCATCTGGGCGGCGCACATCACCGGAAAACATTTGGGCGAACCCGACCACAGCGGAATCGTCATCGACGAAATTGCCGCTTTCGTGCTGGTACTTTTTTTCGTTGACGCTTCCTGGCAACACATCGCGCTGGCGTTCGTGCTGTTCCGACTGTTCGATATTCTGAAACCGCCGCCGATCCGCTACTTCGACACCCGTATGAAGAACGGTATCGGCGTGATGCTCGACGATCTCCTGGCCGCCGCCTATGCGGTGTTGACGATGATCGTGCTGTTGCGCGTGCGGGATTTTTTCGGCTTTTTCTAACCGCGAAAGACACGAAAGCGCAAGCCCCTTTCCCTTCAAGGGGAAGGTTGGGATGGGGATGGGTTTCAGAGGTCAGGAATCAGAGAGCAGAAAGGCGTCATTGCGAGCGAAGCGAAGCAATCCAGTGGTGTTCC
>JAITMH010000165.1 GCA_031277445.1 Burkholderiales bacterium | reverse complement strand
CAATATCCCTCCCAAACACCTTTTTTACGAACGACGCAATGCAAAGAACGATGTTGAAATCCAAGCTGCACCGTGTGACGGCAACCCACACCGAGTTGCACTATGAAGGTTCCTGCGCTATCGACGAAGATTTGCTCGAGGCGGCGGATATCCGCGAATACGAAAAAGTCGAGGTTTGGAACGTCAACAACGGCGAACGCTTCACCACTTATGCGCTTCGTGCCGAACGCGCCTCCGGCATCGTTTCCGTGAACGGTTCTGCCGCACGCCGTGTTGCGCCGGGAGATATTCTGATCATTGCCACGTTTGCCGACTACAATGAAACCGAATCGGCGCAACACAAACCGGCGTTGGTTTACGTCGATTCACAAAACCGCATCGTTCGACAAGAGCATCACATTCCGGTGCAGAGCGCATAACCCATTCCCCCGCGAAGGCGGGGAGATACGCGGAGGCTCCCTCCCCTTCAAGGGGAGGGCTGGGGTGGGGATGGGTTGCTCTGCCATTCTGCGCGGAGCGAAGAACCGTAGAACCGTAGGCTGGGATGAAACGAAGTGAAATCCCAGCTTCAAGAGTCCAAAGTGCTGGAATTACGCTACGCTCCATCCCAGCCTACGCATCAAGCCAGCGCCCACGAAGCCACAATAACCCCGTCCGCGTCGGCGCACAACCAATGCCCCGGCGTAAACGTGACGCCGCCAAAATTAACAACACTATTTTTTTCGCCGATTCCTTTTTTGACGCTTTTTTTCGGGTGCGTGTCGAGCGCACGCACACCGATGTCGAGTTGGTCAATGTCGGCGCTGTCGCGGATGCAACCATAAACGACAACACCCTGCCAGCCATTTTTCTCGGCCAGAATGCCCAACTGATCGCCGAGCAGGGCGCAGCGCATGGAGCCGCCGCCATCGACGACCAGAACCTGTCCGTCCCCGTTTTCGTTTAACGCTTCACGAACCAGCGAATTGTCTTCAAAAATTTTCAGCGTCACGATCTTCCCGGAGAAAGCCCGTTTCTTGCCGAAGCATTTGAACATCGGCGCAACGACTTGGAGCGAAACATCGGGAACGTTTTCAAACTGGTCGCAAAGATCGGTGGTTTTTAGTGACATCTTGTATCTCAAAGTTGCTTAATGTGTTTTCGGTTCAAATGACGTCTTCTATCAAACTTTTCTGCTTCACCGCATCGACCTGTCCCTGCGCCCGCTTCGCCAGGTACGCCGCGTCGATGTCGCCGGTCACGTAATGGCCGGTGAAACATGAGGTTTCAAATTCGGTGAGCGCCGGCGCTGATTCGCGCACGGCGTCTTCGAGCGCCTGCATCTCCTGATAGATCAGCGCGTCGGCGCCGATCACGCCCGCGACTTCGTTGTCGCTGTGTTGATGGGCCACCAGTTCCGTCTGGCTCGGCATGTCGATACCGTAAACGTTCGAATGGCGCACCGACGGACTGGCCGAAGCGAAATACACTTTACGGGCGCCGGCATCACGCGCCATTTGCACAATTTCTTTCGATGTCGTGCCGCGCACAATCGAGTCGTCCACCAGCAACACGACTTTGTTTTTAAATTCGACGCCGACCGGATTCAGTTTTTGCCGCACGCTCTTTTTACGCAACGCCTGCCCGGGCATGATGAAGGTGCGCCCGATATAACGGTTTTTGACGAAGCCTTCACGGTAAGGAACTTTCAACTTGCGCGCCAATTCCATCGCTGATGGCCGACTGGAATCGGGAATCGGAATCACCACGTCGATGTCGTTCAGTTCCGGAAGGCTGCGAATTTTTTCGGCGAGTTTTGCGCCCATGCGAACGCGGGTGTCGTAAATCAGTGCGCCGTCGAGTGTCGAATCGGGACGCGCCAGATAAACGTATTCGAAGATGCACGGCGCCAATCGCGTCGGCCCGTCGAAGGTCTGTGAAAAAAATTGTCCGTCGCTCGAAATGAACAAGGTTTCACCGGGCGTCACGTCGCGGACGACTTTGAATCCCAACGCTTCCAGCGCCACCGATTCGGATGCCACCATCCAGGCCGTCCCTTCCGGCGTTTCCTGCCGCCCGACAATCAATGGTCGAATACCGTAGGGGTCACGAAATGCGATCAGTCCCTGCCCTGCGACCAGCGCCACCGCTGCGTAAGCGCCGCGACAGCGCCGGTGCACCGCGTCCATCGCGGTAAAGACTGCCTGCGCGTTGAATGTTTCGTTGTCGCGGACGGCGCGTTCAAGTTCCAGCGCCAGCACGTTCAACAAAATTTCGCTGTCGCTGTTCGTGTTAATGTGACGCATGCCGGTCTTGAACAACGTTCGCCGCAATTCTTCGCTGTTGGTCAGATTGCCGTTATGTCCCAGCGCGATTCCGAACGGCGCGTTGACATAAAACGGTTGCGCTTCCTGTTCGCTGAACGAACTTCCCGCCGTTGGATAACGGCAGTGGCCGATGCCCATGTTGCCGCGCAATTCGCGCATGTGTCGCGTATGAAATACATTTTGCACCAGCCCCGGCGCTTTGTGCGTGTATAAATACGACGCTTCTTCGGTGACGATACCGGCGGAGTCCTGACCGCGATGTTGCAATAACAGCAACGCATCGTACAACGTTTGATTGACCGGCGAATACGTTACCACCCCCACTATTCCGCACATAACATCACCACCTTTTGTTTATATGTTTTCACCCGGCAACGAGGGCCACTCCATCCCCAAAAACCAGGGACGCATCGCTTCAATCGCTTGACTGAAAAGCGGTCGCAAATGCGAGGGCTCTTCCTCGATCGCCACCTTGAAACCGGGCACAAGTTCTACCACCCACAACACTGCCAGCACCATCACAACGCCGCGCACAACCCCGAAAAAAAAGCCCACACCGCGATCAACAAACCCCATGCCGGAGCGACGCAACAAACGATGCAGGAGTCCGCCCGGTATCCCCACCGCTAACAACACACCGACGAAGATCAGCACGAACGACACCAGCGTCGATAGCAGCGGATAGTTTTTCAGGAACGGGATGATCGCCGCTATTTGCGCGGTGAACAGCAACGCTGCCGCCAACGCCAGAACGCACGCCAGCAAACCGAACAGCGTCCGAATGATGCCGTGCCAGGCCGCAAACACCGACGAAACCACGATCGTTAACACGATCACGATGTCCAGCACGAACCATTCGGGCGTCTGCGACATTGGATATCAGCGGGCAGGCACGATCATACCGTCGTAGCTGTCCTTCTTCAGGCGATCACGCACAACCGCCGCGTCTTCGCGGGTTTTGTACGGGCCGACCCGCACCCGCCAGGCCATGCCACGTGTCGTATCGGTCGGCTCGTTGTACGCGGGATAACCGGCGCGCTTGATCCGGTTCACCATGGCGTTGGCGCCTTTGTCGTCGGTAAAAGCCGCCAATTGCACCGAATAAGTTCCCTTGGCAAAGGCTACCGTTGACGGCAATTTTTTCGGTGCCGCTTTCGGAACTTCCTTAGGTGTCTCTTTCGGTGTTTCCTTGGGTGTTTCCTTCGGGGGTTCTGCCGGCGCCGCTTCCGGCGGCGCAACAGGTTCCGTCACTGGCGGCGCAGTGTCCGGCAAAGTCGTTCCGACAACCGGCGGGATTAAAATTTCTACATTGTCTCCCAGCGGCGCCGGTTCTTTTTCGAGCAACATCGGCACAAAAATCACCGCACACACTGCCAACACAACAGCGCCCACCAGACGCCGCCGATTGCGTCGCTTCATCTCATCAATGAGCGCCATTTCCTGAAGATTGTCGTCTTTCATTGCGAACCTGTCGATGAAAAATTACTTATGTTGATGACCCTTGTTTGCGCGTTTATTACACGATTACGACGATACGGCATTATCCTGAAAACCGCAGTTGGACGTGCTCACCCAATGGGTGAATGGCGCAAAAGCCCTCAAAGCCACACCATGCGGTTTTCCATACATTTACAAGCGGTCAACTGCGGTTTTCAGGATAATACGACAACGCTTCACTGACGGTCAAAAACGAACCGAACACAGCCATTCTATCAGTCCCGGCCAATGATGACGCGCCATACGCGCACGCCGCCGTCACGCTGTCGAAAACCCGGATGTGCGCCGCCGCGATTCCGTTGGCTGACAACGCGTCGATCAGGCGGGAGGTCTTGCCACCACGCGGCCCCGGCAGCGGCGCGACCCACCAGTCGTCGAACACATCGCGCACGTCGGCAATCACGCCGGTCGCGTCCTTGTCGGCCAGCATGCCGAGCAAGGCGACCGACCGCGAAAACCGCTGCGGTTGCGCCCGAAGATACGCGGCCAACGCCCGTGCGGCATGCGGATTGTGCGCGACATCGCACAGGATGAACGGTTGCTGGCGCACGATTTGCAGCCGCCCGGCCAGGCGCACGTCGCGCAAGCCCTGCGCCTTAACCGCGTCGGAAAGCGGCAAACGGTCGCTCACGCAATCCAGCGCCGCAATCGCTACCGCCGCATTGCCGTATTGATGCTCCCCGGCCAATACCGGCGACGGGTAAAGTCGTTCGCGCCTTGCCCCCTTTGCGAAACCCCCTCCCCCGCTTGCGGGGGAGGGTTGGGGAGGGGGCAAGTCTGCACACAATAGATTGATTTGACTACGATTCCCCCCATCCCGGCCTTCCCCCGCAAGCGGGGGAAGGAGAGAAATAGGGGCTTTTGCGGCAGCCTCTTGAAAGAGAGGGCTTTTACTCTCCCGCCACCAATAACGCCATTGTGCGTCATCCCTTTTTTCCACGCCGAAATCGACACCAAGGTATTGCGCCCGCGCTCCGATTGCCGCGACTTCGCGGCGCAGGCTTTCCGGCGGGTCGGCATCCCCGCAAATCAGCGGACGCCCGCGTCTGGCGATTCCGGCTTTTTCGTAGCCGATGGCTTCGCGGTCAGTACCCAAATATTCGGTGTGATCAATATCGACGGCGGTCACCACGGCAACATCGGCATCCACCACATTCACCGCATCAAGCCGTCCGCCAAGACCGACTTCCAGCACCCAGGCATCGAGCGGCGCACGTGCGAACAGCCAGAACGCCGCCAAAGTTCCGAATTCAAAATAAGTGAGAGGAATCTCCGACGCTTCGGGCATGCCGCGCCTGCCCCCTTTTGAAAGGGGGTGCGCGTCGAAGACGGGCGTGGGTTTGTCAGGGCACCCTCCCCCGCGAAAAAGAAGGAAAAAAGGTGACGGCGCTTGAATCGAAATCCCGCCCGCTACTTTTCCCATCCGCTCCGTCTCCACCGCCGCAAACGCTTCGCACAGCGCCGCGTCGCTGGCGTCAACACCATTAAGGCGCACCCGCTCGTTGTAGCACAGCAAATGCGGCGACATGTACAACCCGACGCGATAGCCG
>JAITMH010000034.1 GCA_031277445.1 Burkholderiales bacterium | reverse complement strand
CCCCTGATCAACCCAACCGCTGCGCGTCGAAGTGCGCATCCGGTCGCTCGATCAGGTCTTGCGCGGCGACGAGTTGCAGTTCGTATTCGTCGCGCTCATAGGTGACGCGCAGGGCTTCGTAAACCGCTGCGGTGGTATGTTCGAGCGCGTCTCTGAGCGTTTTGCCGTGCAGCAGGTTGACGAGCAGCAAACCGCTGGTCAAATCGCCGACGCCAACCGGCTGTTTTTCAAAGTCGAAGAACGGACGGCGGATGTGCCAGGCTTCATGGCGGGCAACGAGCAGCATTTCAAACGCGCCGGGGTCGCGGCTGGCTTGCGCCAGATGTTTGACGAGTACAACACCGGGGCCGCAGTCGAGCAGGCTACGGGCGGCAGCAAGCGCTTCATCGACATTGCGCAGCGGGTTGTCGAGTCCACGTCCGGCGAGGCTGGCAAGTTCCAGAATGTTGGGGGCGATGATGTCGGCGACCGGTAGCGCCTTTTCAATCAGAAATTCGGCAACGCCGGGTGCGACGATGCAACCCTTTTCGGGATGCCCCATCACCGGATCGCAGAAGTACAGCACGTTCGGATTGGCCGCTTTGATGAGGGTCAGCGCGTCGAGGATCGCCTGCCCTTGTGCCGGTGCGCCGAGATAACCGGAGAGTACGGCGTCGCAGCGCTTGAGTTGACCGATTTTCTCAAGACCGCTGACGATTTCACCGATTTGCTCTGCCGGCAACACGCTACCGAAATATTGCGGGTATTGGGTATGGTTGGAGAACTGTACGGTGTTGAGCGGCCACACTTCGGCGCCCAGACGACGCATCGGAAAAACAGCGGCGCTGTTTCCGGCGTGGCCATAGACGACGTGGGACTGAATGGTCAGGATTCGTTTCATAGCAGGTATCAGGAATCAGGAATCAGGGATTAGGTATCAGGGATCAGAGGTCAGAAGTTAGCCCCCTCTCCCGGCCTTCGGCCACCCTCTCCCACGAGGGGAGAGGGTTTGTTCTTCTTCGCGCCTTCGCGCCTTCGCGTGAGGTAAGCTTCTGGTTCCCGCTACGCCGAAAACGACGACCCGCAACCGCAAGTCGTGACCGCGTTCGGGTTTTTGATCACGAATTGGGCGCCGGAGATGTCGTCTTTGTAATCAATTTCTGCGCCAACCAGATACTGAAAGCTCATTGGATCAATCAGCAGGGTGACGCCGTTTTTTTCCATTGCGGTATCGTCTTCGTTGATCTCTTCATCGAAGGTGAAGCCGTATTGAAAGCCGGAACAACCGCCGCCGTTGACGAACACGCGCAGTTTGAGGTCGGGATTGCCTTCTTCTTCGATCAGCGATTGCACTTTGGCGGCAGCCGCGTCGGTAAAAACCAGCGGTTCAGCCGGTACGCTGTCAGAAGCAGTGGCGGCAGTAGCAGAAACAGACATGATGGACTCCTGAAATGAATAACGCGAAATGTCCGCGCAATGGATAATTGTAGGATAAAAGCAAAATCGAAGCGACTTCTGAAACGAGTCGTTTGTAACCAAACCTGCGCTGTTAGCGCGGTTTGGGTTCAAATGGTCACGGTAAGCAACCCCATCCCCACCCTAACCCTCCCCTTGAAGGGGAGGGAACAAAGCGACTTAGCGCAAAAATGTACACAATTAAACAGAAAACGCTCTAAAAATCTTTCCGGGCGTTTTTCCGCGAATTTTTCCGCGAGTTTTCCTGGAAATCTTCCTGAAGATTTTCCTGGAAGCCCTCCTGAAAACCTTCCAGAGAAACTTCTCCGGGTTCTTCCCTGGGTTCTTCCTGAGGCGTTTCCTGGAAAGTCCCCTGGAACGGGATGATGATTTCTTCCGGCTTGCTCTGTTCAACACGGATCGCGTGGGTCAGTTTGCCGCTGACGATGGCGCCGTGGTGCATTTCGAGTGTGTGGTACGTAATGTTGCCGGACACGCGGGCATGCGCTTCAAGCTCCAAAAATTCCTGAGCAATGATGTCGCCCTGAACCTCGCCATTGATGACCGCATGAGTCACCGCCACCCGCCCTTCCACTTTGGCCTGCTGGCTGACAATCAGCGTCCCGCTTTTGCTCTCGTGGGTCAGGATGTTGCCATTGACGGTTCCATCGACGCGCAGACCGCCGGTAAAGATAATGTCGCCATTGATCACGGTATCGGCATTGATCAAGCAGTCGATATGGGGATGAGGAGCGTTTTTTTTCTTTGAAAACATAAGGTTATAAAGAGCAGTGAACACAGCGGTTATTTGATGTTGATCGAACGGGTAATGGCCGGAGTGCCTCCGCCCTTTTTGTTTACCTGAACGGTGAATTGCTGAACTTTCGTGCCGTCGGGTACCCGGAATACGCCTTCCAAGCGCTGATAATACTTGAATTTTACCGGTAGCGGTGCAGCAAGGCCGGACGTATTGCCGGAAGCATTGTTCCTGTCGGGGACCGCCTCAATCGTCACTTTCTGCGGCGAGGGTTCGCCCGTGCTTGCCGCCAGTCTGACCGTCCCTTCAAAATCATTTCTTGGATTACCGCCCTGCACCAGCAAGATTCGATAGCGGTACGTATTGTTGGCCAGCGGCTCAAGGCGCACGTCCTGAATTTTAGCGCCGGCCTCGCGGGTCGCATCGGCCACCAGTTTTTGCAGGTACGCCAATTCTTCTTTCAACTGCGCGTTTTCCTGTTCGAGCGTTTCGGCGTGCTGGGTCAGCGTGGCTTGTGAACCCTCGCGCATCGACAACTCGCTTTCGAGCGACGCCGTGCGACGCTGCCAATCGGCCAGTTCTCTCTTGAGGACATCTTCGTGCTCATGCACACTGATTTGCTCGGCGGTCAGCGGCGGAGGCGACAGCGGAAAGGCGTTACGCGCCGCCCACCAGGTGAGTACGATAACGGCGGAAAAGACGAACGCCATGATCAGAAGCGACAACCAGCGCGGTCTGGCCCGACGAATCGCGATGTCGTGACGGGCGCTAACAGCAAAAAGCGCAGACCAGCGGCGGTGAAAATTCCTCATAGCACTCGCAAAATCAGGGCGAAACAGGCAACGCAGTGAGTCCGGTCGTTTCCGGCAGTCCGAACATCAGATTCATGTTCTGCACGGCTTGTCCTGCCGCGCCCTTGACAAGATTGTCTTCAACAACCAGCACAGTCACGCCTCGCGGACGACGCACGACCGCGATACGCACCATATTAGACGCGCGTACCGAGCGGGTTTCCGGCAACCGTCCGGCAGGCAGCACGTCAAC
The DNA here is from genome assembly GCA_031277445.1 of Burkholderiales bacterium. GTDB lineage: Bacteria > Pseudomonadota > Gammaproteobacteria > Burkholderiales > Casimicrobiaceae > UBA931. The sequence goes on along the minus strand of JAITMH010000034.1, from coordinate 1,979 downwards.
GAACGGCTCATTCGCATAACGCTGCTCGAACAATGCTTGAACATCGACGGAATCGTCGGTCAGCGTCGCGTACAGCGTCGCAAAGATGCCGCGAATCATCGGCACCAGATGCGGCGTGAACGTTAACTGCACCGGCTGTCCGGCAATGTGGCGCAATCCCTGTTCGGTTTCAGGATGGTGGCGATGTCCGGCAACGCCGTAAGCAATAAAGTTGTCCGTCACCTCCGGAAAGATTTTCGACAACTCGGCGACACGACCAGCGCCCGAAACGCCGGATTTGCAATCGGCAATCAGCGTGTCGGTAGCAACGATGCCCGCTTCGAGCAACGGCAGAAAACCCAGTTGCACAGCGGTCGGATAACAACCCGGGTTGCCGACAATACGCGCCTGACGGATGGCGTCGCGGTTAACTTCTGGCAAGCCATACACGGCTTCTTTCAGCAAGTGCGGACAAGCGTGCGGCATCTTGTACCAGCGCTCAAATTCAGCGAGGTCTTGCAGTCGAAAATCAGCGGCAAGATCAATGATTTTGGTATCGGCAGCAAGCAGCGTTTCGGCCTGACTCATCGCAACACCGTGCGGCGTGGCGAAGAAGACCACTTCGCATTCGGTCAAACGCGCTTCGTCGGGTGTGCAGAACACCATTTTATCGAGTGCAGGATGGCCGCGCAGATTCGGAAAAAAATCGACGACGGAAGTGCCCGCGTCTTTACGCGACGTGATACAACGCAACGCGACATTCGGATGCTGCGCCAACAAGCGCAGCAATTCAACGCCGGTATAGCCGGTCCCCCCGACAAGTCCTATATTTAGTTTCATAGGGCGAGCCCCACCCTGAGTAAGTGTGCAAGCCGGTATTATCGCGGAAAAAACGAAGATTGGTGAAGATGTGCAAGGTGTTATGCGAAGGTACTCAAAAGAACGCCTTGGTCTGAACAGGAGAGCGGGTGAAGGTGCGGCAACTTGCCGCCCGCGACCGATGCGAGCGGGATGCGTACACTCCTGCGCGGTCAGGCAATATCTTCAGGCGCTCCCAGAAGCGGTACGCCCAGAGCATTTGCGGCGTCACGCAAATCTGCATCAAGCGTCGCCAATGGCAGGTCGAGGCGCTGCGCCAGTTCGAGATAGGCCGCATCGTAGATCGTGAGGCGGTGTTGCCCGGCGAGCCGGTTGGTCGCTCCCCAAGCCTGTGCGGCAGTTTCAGTGTCGAGAGTGATGGGTAGCGATTGAAGCTCTTTAATCAATTCATGACGTCTTGCGAAATCGACACGCTTGCGTTTCTCGGCCACGAGGAGCGCGTTTAGAACTTCCAGAGGCCAAAGCGAGGGCGCGGTGGCTCCGGAAATCGTGACCCGATCAAGCAAGGCCGCTGTCGCTGGCGTCCGTTCTTCCGCGAAGCACCAGGCAACAGCTACGGAGCTATCGACAACGAAAGTCATGGGCGCCCCTCGTTGATCAATTCCTTAATGGGTATTCCCCCAAGACTTAGACCCCGGCTCGCTTCCAGAAGCGCCTTGGCGGCCTGTCTGGCTTTGGCACGGTCAAAAGTGGGCTTGACCGGCGCTAGGCGTGCGGCGGGTTTGCCATGGCGTGTGATGATGAATTCTTCGCCAAGCGCGACCTGATCAAGCAGACCGCTCAATTTGTTCTTGGCTTCAAAAAGCGCGATTTCGGGCATGGCGATTTCCTTTTATGGCTAGACTGAGGTTTTTAGGGTTATAGCGCTATCGACAACAAAAGTCATGGACGGCCTTCGTTGATCAGTTCCTTAATGGACAAGCCGCCGAGCGTGATGCCCTTTCGGATTTCCAGAAGCGCCTTGGCGGCCTGTCTGGCTTTTGCGCGATCAAAAGTGGGCTTGACCGGCGCGAGACGTGCTGCGGGTTTGCCATGGCGTGTGATGATGAATTCTTCGCCAAGCGCGACCTGATCAAGCAGACCGCTCAATTTGTTCTTGGCTTCAAAAAGCGCGATTTCGG
>JAITMH010000028.1 GCA_031277445.1 Burkholderiales bacterium | reverse complement strand
TCCGACGAAGGCGAACTGCTGTCGGCATTCAAGAGCAGTTTGTTTACCGACATCATCTACGTGCTGACACCGCAAGGCAAGGTCGTCGATCTGCCGAGCGGTTCAACGCCGATTGATTTTGCTTATACGCTGCATACCGACTTGGGACATCGCTGTCGTGGCGCCAAAGTGAACGGACAAATGGTGCCGCTCAATTATGTGTTGAAGAACGGGCAGCGTGTTGAGATTGTGACCGTCAAGCAAGGAGCGCCGTCGCGTGATTGGCTGAACAGTGAACTGCGCTATGTTGCCAGCCACCGCGCCCGCGCCAAAATTCGGCAATGGTTCAACCACCAACAGATTGAAGAAACCATCGCACAAGGCCGAGCGATTGTCGAAAAAGAACTGGCGCGTGCCGGTGCTTCGCTGATCAAACTCGAAGGCCTGGCAAGTCAAGGCGGTTTTGCGAGTACACAAGAGTTATTTGCCAGCGTGGCGCGTGACGAAATCAACCACCGGCAATTGCAGCAAATGATTCAGGCCGTGGCGAAGCCCGGCGCGGCGTCACCGGAAACGCCCTTGAAAGACGACGTGATCGAAACCAAAGCGCCATCGTCGGAGCGGCAACACAAAAAGGCGGTGGGAAGCGGCGGTGTGCTGGTGGTTGGCATCGACCGGCTGATGACCCATCTGGCGCGTTGCTGCAAACCCGCGCCGCCCGATGCCATCATCGGATTCGTGACGCGAGAGAAAGGAGTGACCGTTCACCGCAGCAATTGCGAAAACATCAAACGCATCGAAGCGACACGACCGGAACGTTTGGTCGAAGCGAATTGGGGCGATACGGCGGAGAGCGTTTTTGCTGTTGATATCGTCGTCGATGCGAATGACCGCCCCGGGTTGCTGCGCGATCTTTCGGAAGTGTTTTCACGCGAGAAAGTGAGATTGGTGTCGGTCAACATGCAGAGCCGTCAGCATCAGACGCGCTTTCATTTCACCGCCGAAGTCAAAGAGCTGTCGCATTTGCAGACAACGTTGAAAGCCGTGCGCGACATTACCGGTGTGGTCGAAGTGGCGCGGCAGCGGTGAGGTCAGGGATCAGAGGTCAGGAATCAGGGATCAGGGATCAGAAAACCATTTCACGCGAGGGCGCGAAGGCGCGAAGAAGAAAGCCCCCTTTTGAAAGGGGGTGCCGCCGAAGGCGGCGGGGGTTTGAAGCCTTCCCCTTCTGTTTTTCTCCCCTCTCCCGCTTGCGGGAGAGGGAGAGGGTTGGGGTGGGGATGGGGTTCAGAAGACAGAGGTCAGAAAGGCGTCATTGCGAGGAGCGAAAGCGACGAAGCAATCCAGAAAATGAGCGCATCGGAACACCACTGGATTGCTTCGCTTCGCTCGCAATGACGCCGACTTTTTCTTCGCGTCTTCGCGCCTTCGCGTGAAATGGTTTTCTGATATCTGATAGGCAAAATTTGAGAGTCTAAAAACGCAATGAAGGTAACCTTTCCCGACAGCCCTTACGAGTTGCAGCAAAATTTTTTGCTGGCCGGTGACCAACCTGAAGCAGTGGACAAACTGGTTGAGGGTTTAAACGATGGCCTGTCGTTCCAGACCTTGCTAGGCGTCACCGGCTCAGGCAAAACCTACACAATGGCCAACGTGATTGCCCGCACTGGCAGACCGGCGATGGTGATGGCGCCGAACAAAACGCTGGCGGCGCAGTTGTATTCGGAGTTTCGTGAATTTTTTCCGAACAATGCCGTTGAGTATTTCGTTTCGTACTACGACTATTACCAGCCGGAAGCGTATGTTCCGGCGCGTGACTTGTTCATCGAAAAAGATTCGTCGATCAACGAACACATCGAACAGATGCGATTATCGGCGACCAAGGCGATTCTGGAGCGTCCCGACTGCATTATCGTAGCGACCGTATCGGGCATTTACGGCATCGGCGATCCTTCCGAATACCATTCGATGATTCTGCATGTGCGTCAGGGCGACAAGATCACCCAGCGCGACATCATCCGGCGGTTGACCGAAATCCAATACCAACGCGCAGAACTGGATTTCAAGCGCGGCACGTTTCGTGTGCGTGGTGACGTGATCGACATCTTTCCTGCCGAACACGCCGAGAACGCATTACGCATCAGCCTGTTCGATGATGAAATAGAAACCCTGCAACTGTTTGATCCGCTGTCGGGGCGCATTCGTCAGAAAATCACGCGGTTTACGGTTTTCCCCTCATCGCATTATGTGACCGGACGCGAGAAAACACTGGCGGCGGTGGAGGCCGTCAAAGAGGAATTGGTGCAGCGCAGGGAACAATTTCTTGCGGAAGGCAAGCTGGTGGAAGCGCAACGTATTGAACAACGCACCCGTTTCGATCTGGAAATGATGGTTGAGATCGGCTTTTGCAAGGGCATCGAAAACTACTCGCGCCACTTGACGGGTCGTGCGGCGGGCGAACCGCCGCCGACGCTGATGGATTATCTTCCGAAAAATGCGTTGATGTTTATCGACGAGAGTCATGTGACCGTGCCTCAAACGGGCGGAATGTACAAGGGGGATCGTTCGCGCAAAGAAAATCTGGTGAATTACGGTTTTCGCTTGCCGTCGGCGCTCGATAATCGGCCATTGCGCTTTGATGAATTTGAAAAGTTGTTGCCGCAAACCATTTTTGTTTCGGCAACACCTGCCGACTACGAAGGAAAACAGGCGGGGCAGGTTGTTGAGCAACTGGTGCGACCGACCGGACTGGTTGATCCCGAAGTGGAAGTGCGACCGGCGCAAACACAAGTTGACGATCTTCTGGGAGAGATTTCGGAGCGCGTCGCCAGAAAAGAGCGTGTGCTGGTGACGACGCTGACCAAGCGAATGGCCGAAGATTTGACCGAATATCTGGCCGAACACGGGGTTCGTGTGCGCTATCTGCATTCAGACATCGACACCGTTGAACGTGTCGAAATTATCCGCGATTTGCGCTTGGGCGAGTTCGACGTGCTGGTCGGCATCAACCTGTTGCGCGAAGGACTCGACATCCCCGAAGTTTCTCTGGTGGCGATTCTCGATGCCGACAAGGAAGGATTTTTACGTTCGACACGTTCGCTGATTCAAACCATTGGTCGTGCGGCGCGTCACATCCATGGAACGGCGATTCTCTACGCCGATCAAATGACCGATTCGATGAAAGCGGCGCTCGACGAAACCGAACGGCGGCGGAAAAAGCAAGTTCGCCACAACGAAACACATGGAATCACACCGCGTGGTGTGACCAAGCGCGTGACCGACATCATCGACGGCGTTTATGAACCCGAAAAGAAAGGGTACAAAGTCGCCGAGAAGCGAGGGCGTTATCAAGCGAAAGGCGGAAAGAAGGGCGGCGTCGGCATGTCGGAGGAAGCGCTGGAGAAAGAATGGCGGGCGCTTGAAAAAGCCATGTTTGAGGCAGCGCGCAATCTGGAATTTGAGCGGGCGGCGGAACTGCGCGACCAGTTGCATGAGATACAGCGGACGCTGGTAGGCGTTGCGCCTCGGTAAAGTCAGGAATCAGAGGTCAGCGCGTAGGGTGGATAAGCTGTAGAAGTTCAGACTTGATCTGACAGTAGGCCTTGCCAAGAGGCGGGGTTACCCGTTTTGATAGAGGTGCAAATCTTTATCGAAACAGCGCGAAAGCGCAAAGGAGTAACCCCATGA
>JAITMH010000021.1 GCA_031277445.1 Burkholderiales bacterium | reverse complement strand
TTTGATAACCCCATCCCCACCCCGACCCTCCCCTTGAAGGGGAGGGAGACTCCGCGCTCTTCGCGTGAGATATTTTTTGTGTTCTTTGCGGTTAAAAATTTCGTGGTTTTCGTGTTTTTTTTTTTTTTTTGCTTTTCATTCGCGTGAGCGTACTTTCTGATCCCTAATCCCTGACCTCTGATCCCTGATCCAGCAAACGCACTTCGCGCTGCGGGAACGGTATCTCAATGCCGTGCTGGTCAAAAAGGTTCCAGAGGCGCAGGTTGATGCTGCTTCTCGGCCTGATGGTTCCATTTTCCGGGTCACGAACCCAGACACCCAATAACAGGTTAATGCTGCTCTCGCCGAAATCAACGATGAAGGCGGCCGGCGCTCGTTTACCGTCGGCAACAACACGCGGCTCGATGGTCGCCGCCTGTTCCATCAGCCGCAGCGCCAGCGGCAAGTCGGTGCCATACGCTACCCGTATCGGAAGTGTGATACGCACTTCAAGCTGTCCCGATGAATGATTAAACACCGTTTGTGTCAGTAAGGTTTCATTCGGCACCATCGCATCAACGCCTTCGATATTGCGGATAACGACATAGCGGGCGGTCACTTCGCGGACGACGCCGAAATGCCCATCGACTGTGACCATATCACCGATTTTGATTGCATGTTCAAATAGCACGGCAAAACCGGCGATGTAATTAGCGACGATTTTTTGCAGCCCGAAGCCGATACCGACACCGATTGCGCCACCCAGTAGCGCGAACAGGGTCAAGTCGATGCCGATGCTTTGCAGCGCGAGAAACACCGCCACCACCAGCAGCAGCGCTCGCAAAAAACGCGCCAGCAGTAAACGGCTATTGTATGATGCTTCATGTGTTATTTGAGTTTTCGGCAGAAGGCGGCGCTCGATGATGTCGGCCACCCACAAGGTTGCCAGCACGGTCAGAATCAGCACCACAATGCCTTTGACCAGTGTCCACAACGACACATCTGTTCCGAGCGGCAGTACGATGCTGTTCAGTTCGTTCTTCAGGCCGGGCAGAATACCGAAAAAGTACAACACCACCAAAGACCAGATGATGAAAGTGACGGCGAGTTCCGACGTTTTCAGCCAGAGGGTGTGGTTGAACGTGAGGCGCAATGCGTAAACCAGTATCCGGATCGCTGCCAGCGCCAGCATCAGCGGCAGCGCAATATCAAGAAAAAAAGGCTCGTTGTAGAGATGAAAGATCGAGCGCGCCAACAGCAGGAGTAACAGCGCCAGCAGCGGAGACACCACACGCAACATACCGCCGGGCAGCGGTTGCTCCGACAACGCCTGCCATTTTTTTCGCTGCTTTGAATGCCAGTACCAGCTCACTCCGTAAGCGACCGCAATACTCGTCAGTGTCAGCACCAGATCAAGCCAGCCCATGGGCGCCGCCAGCGCCGCCAGCGTCCGATCAAGCCAGCTCATGGGCACCGCCAGCGCCGCTGTAATATCAATATCAATGGCGTCCATTTAGTGGGTCCTTAAGTCAGAGGTCAGAGGGCAGGAATCAGGAATCAGGAATCAGGAATCAGGAATCAGGAATCAGGAATCAAGATATTATCACGTGGAGGTGCGGAAAGGACTCCCCTCTCCCGCTTGCGGGAGAGGGGTTGGGGGCATATGCGCTAACTTTGTGAACAGCCAGCGCCGCAGGCGCGTCATGTGAGTAACCGTCGGTGGAGCGCGAGCAACGCGAGCGCGGAACCGGCGGATAGCCATCCCATCTATTTATCAGCCCTGCAAGGGCTGAACAAAGCACGAATTCAGCCCTTGCAGGGCTGGCCACAGAGGGCGTGTCTGAAGCCGCCGGTTTCGCTCGCTACGCTCGCTTCACCGACGGTTACTCACATTGCGCCCCTTCGGGGCAAAGCTCATGTGCGCTAATTTTGTGAACGGCATCTAATTTTTGTTTGCCCACAAAAAGACTGGGAGGAAGCTCACGCCGCAGCCCGGTTCATTAAGCAAAAAACCAGGAATTTGGCCTTAAGTTAGCGCATATGGGGGTTGGGGGAGAGGGCAAGATTTTTCTTCGCGCCTTCGCGTGAGATGGCTTTCTGGATTCTGCGACGTCGCTTCGCTCCGCGCAGAATGACGACTCTGGGAGCGCGGGCGTCTCGCCCGCAACAAACCCCCGCCGCCTTCGGCGGCACCCCCTTTGGAAAGGGGGCTTTCCTTCTTCGCGCCTTCGCGTGAGGTGGGTTTTATGGATTCTGCGTCCTGTGACTCCACGCAGAATGACCGCTATTTTTTTTCGTGATTTTCGTGTCTTTCGTGGTTAAAAAAGCTTTTCTCCGCGCCTTCGCGTGAGACGCTTTTCTGATTCCTGATCCCTGACCATCACCGCCGCAAAGAATCCGTCGGTATGGTGCTCATGCGGCAACAGCTTGAACGTTTCGCCGGTGTCGAGCGGCACTTGCGCACGCGCCAGCGCTTCCGCTGCCGGTTGCAATGAAAACTCAGGATGGGCGCTCAAAAATTGCGCTACGATCGCTTCGTTCTCAGCCGACAGCACGCTGCACGTTGCGTACACCAAACGCCCCCCCGGTTTCACCAGCTTCGCGGCTGCCGTCAGGATCGCCGTTTGCTTGGCGTTGAGTTCCGCCAATCCCGCTTCGCTGTAACGCCATTTCATGTCGGGGTTGCGTTGCAGCGTTCCGGTTCCGGTACACGGCGCATCGACCAGCACACGATCCATTTTTCCGGCCAGCCGTTTGAGTTTGGCGTCGCGTTCGCTATCAATTCGTTGTGGATGCACATTTGACAAACCGGAACGCGCCAGCCGTGGCGTCAATTTTTTCAGGCGTTTGTCCAGCACATCGAATGCGTACAACCGCCCCTGCGAACGCATCAACATGCCGAGCAGCAAGGTCTTGCCGCCCGCACCGGCGCAAAAATCAGCCACCATTTCACCACGACGCGGCGCGACCAGCATCCCGACCAACTGACTGCTTTCGCTTTGCACTTCGAGTTTGCCTTCGACAAGCCAGGGATGCTGCGCCAGCATCGGTCGTCCGTGTACGCGAATGCCGAGCGGCGAATACGGTGTCGGTTCGATTTGCCAACCTTCATCGCGCAATGCCGCCAGCGCTTCGTCGCGTGTCGTTTTCATCACATTGACGCGCAGATCGAACGGGGCGGGTTGTGTCCAGGCTTGCGTCAGTTGTGTACAAGTCGCGGCATCATAATCGTTGTTCAAACGCGCCCACAATTCATCGGGAACGTCGGCGTTGTTGATGTCGGAGAGCAACGCTTCCGAAGTTTTCCAATGCGCGTCAAAATCCTTGAGCCATTCGCGGTCGGCGGCATCGGCCAACGCTTCCGCTTCCCGAAGCGCGTAGCCGAATTCGCGCACCAGCACCGCCAGCGCCAGTCGCTGCGGTTTCGTTGTCTGTGTCAATGTTTTCAACGAGCGACGGCGGCGCAGACAGGCGAACACGCCTTCGGCGACAAAAGCGCGGTCGCGCTGTCCCAGCGATGAATGTTCACGAAAAAATTGGCGCAATACGCTATCGGCGGGGTAACGCAACGCGTCGGCGCGGCGAATGGCCTCCGCCAACGCCTGCACATGGTAATGACGCCATTCAAAGGCGCTTTTCTCTCGCTTTCGCTCAGGTTTTTTCATAAGTGTGAGACCTTTAATTTTTTAACCACGAAAGACACGAAAAGGTTATAACACTGCGAGTCAAGAAAGCTCATCCCTGGATACGATAACACTCGTCTTTATAAAGATTTTTTCGTGACTTTCGTGTTTTTCGTGGTTAATTGTTTTTTAATCTCGTGGATGTTGGCAGGACGTTGGCGGTTCTGCGGTCGATTCTGCATTATCACGCAACGTCACGGTTTGCCCGTCAACACTCAAACGATCCGCGCAAAACCAGCGCACCACATCTTCCAGCAGACGGTGTTCAGCATCAAGCACTCGTGCCGCCAAGCTTGCTTCATCATCGTCGGGCAGCACGGGCACAACGCTTTGTCCGACGATGGGGCCGACATCGACTTCCGGCGTGACGAAATGCACGGTACAACCGTGCCATTTCACGCCATCGGCCAGCGCCCGTTGATGGGTGTGCAACCCCGGATACGATGGCAACAAAGCGGGATGAATGTTAATCATGCGACCGGCGAAACGTTGCACAATCGCTGCGCCGAGTACACGCATGAAACCGGCAAGCACGACAAGATCGGGCGTGTCCACAGCAATCGCATCGCCGAGCGCTGCGTCGAACGCATCCCGTGTCGGATACGCTTTGACATCGACCACTGTCGTTGGGATGCCGCGCTTTTCGGCGTGCTGCAATCCTGCCGCATCAGCGCGTTGACTCAACACGCGCACTACGCGACCCTGAATTCGTCCGGCGTCAATCGCGTCAAGCAGCGATGCCAGATTCGATCCGCGACCGGAAATTAAAACGCTGATTTTTTTGATGGCGCTCATAAAAAACCTAAAACCTTTAACCACGAAAAACACGAAAGTCACGAAAGAATTTAACCGCAAAGAAAGGAGCGCGGGCCGAATTACCTCACAACTGTCCGCAACCCCGCTTCACGCGAAGCCGCGAAGAAGAACAAACCCTCTCCCCTCGCGGGAGAGGGTGGCCGAAGGCCGGGAGAGGGGGCTTCGCACCTTCGCGTGAGAAAATTTTCAAAAAACCCCTCATGGTTCTATCACTACCGCCGACTGATCGTCATCACGCACAACAACATCACCAATCCTCGCCACGGTTTCTCCGTGCGAACGCAACAACGCAATGGCTTCTTCCGCCTGCTCTGCCGCAACAATCACGACCATCCCGATACCGCAGTTGAAAACGCGGTGCATTTCTTCTTCGGCAACGCTGCCGTGTTGTTGCAACCAGTCGAACACGGGCAGCCGTTGCCAAGTGCGCTGGCGTAAACGCACACCCAACGTTTTCGGGAGGACACGTGGAATGTTTTCAGTCAATCCGCCGCCGGTGATGTGCGCCATCCCTTTGACCGGCAGCGTTTTCATCAACGCCAGCAATGGCTTGACGTAAATTCGCGTCGGCATCATCAGCGCGTCGGCCAGCGTGCCGTCACCGCAACGTTCTGTCTGAAAATCGACACCGCTGCGCGCAACGATCTTGCGAATCAGAGAATAGCCGTTCGAGTGCGCCCCGCTTGAAGCCAGCCCGAGCACCGCATCACCCGCCTGAATCGTACTGCCGTCGATGATCGCATCGCGCTCGACAACGCCGACCGCAAAACCGGCCAGATCGTATTCGCCTTCGGCATACATTCCCGGCATCTCCGCCGTTTCACCGCCGACCAACGCACAACCGGCGCTCTCGCAACCGGCGGCAATGCCTTGCACAACGTGCGTGGCGCGATC